>DBRO01000099.1:0-9633 GCA_002306005.1 Ruminococcus sp. UBA1366
CCCAACCGCTGCATGGCGGTAATGGACGAACTCAAGGCTTTGGAAAAAGAAAAGGACGCACTGCTTGGCACGGTTGCGCGGGCGCAGGAAAAATCCCTGACGGACAGCGCGGTGACAGTTGGCACGGTGCGTGTTGCGGCGGGCGCATTGGAAATTACGCCGGATGTGTTGAAAAAGATGGCAGAGAGTATCAAGGCAGATCATCCGGACATGGTTGCGGTGTTGATTGGTATCAGCGGCGGCAAGGGGAATCTTTGTGCGGTTTGCGGAAAAAGCGCGGCGGCGGCGGGGCTTCACGCAGGAAAGCTTGCCGGAAAAATTGCCGCGATGACCGGCGGCAGGGGCGGCGGACGACCTGATTACGCCATGGCTGGCGTGGGCGATCCGGACAAGGCGGCGGCAGCGATTGCGGCTGTGCCGGAAGCGGTTCGGGAAATGCTTGGCATATAGGCTGTAAAATTTCAACAGAAAGGAACGGATTTTGATGGACTGTATTTTCTGTAAGATTGTAAAAGGGGAAATCCCCAGCACGAAAATTTACGAGGACGAGCAGGTGTATGTGTTTGCGGATATTGCGCCGACAGCACCGATCCACTGGTTGCTGATTCCCAAGGAGCATATCAGCGGCGCAAATGCGATTACGGCGGAGAATTCCGGCGTGGTGGCGCATATTTATGAGGTAATTGCAAAGCTAGCGAAGGAGCATGGCTTTGCGGAGGGCTTCCGCGTGGTGACCAACTGCGGTGAGGATGCCGGACAAAGTGTGTTCCATCTGCATTTTCATTTGCTGGCGGGCAGAAAGCTGGCTTGGCCGGCGGGATAGCGCTTGCGGGGGCTTGTAAAAGACGGGATGTTTCCTGAATTGGATTTTTGAAAAACAACGGTGTGTGACGAAAGGAAGAAGTAGAATGAAGCGGAAAACCGCCGCCGCCTGTTTGAGCTTTTTGGCGGGACTGTTTGCCGCTTCTTTTCTCACGGCGGTGGGTAACCTGCTGTTAGCGGCGCTTTGTGCGCTGGCGGGCGCGGGTGCGGCGGTGCTTTTGCGCGGAAAGCGCTTTACGGCAGCGGTGACGATCCTTGCGGGGGCGTTTTGCGGCTTGACGGCGAATGCTGTGTATACGGTTTTGGTCTATGATAAAATTCTTTCTTACGACGGGCAGACCGCGGAGATTTCTGGTGTGGTGGAGGAATTTTCGTACACCTCCTCGGACAAGATGGTGCTGACGGTGCGGGGGAAAATCAACGGGGAGATTACGACGACGATACGGCTGTTTGCGCCGTATGCCGGTTATGCCTATGGAGAGCGCATTGTTGTGACAGCCGAGCTGGAAAAAATTACGGATTCGCTGGAATTTCAATCGGAGCGGTATTACAAGCCAAAGGGCATCTATTTGCAGGGAACTGTTTTGCAGGCACAAAACGACGGCGTGCCGGTGTTGCTTCGTCCGCTTGGGGCAATCCGGACCTACGCCGACACGGTGTATGGTATGATAACCGATCGGATTTCCGGCGATGCGGGAGCGTTTTTGGGTGCGATGCTTTGCGGCAACACGGCGGATTTATCCGATGGGGCAAAGCTTTCGCTGTACCGTGCGGGGATTGGGCATATTTTTTCCGTATCCGGCGCGCACTTGGTGATTTGCGCGGGATTTGTGCTGTTTATGCTGAAAGCCTTGCGGGCGGGAAAAGCCGCGCAGATGGCAGTTACAGAAGTTTTTATTTTGGCTTTCTGCGTGTTTGCCGGGATGAAAATTCCCGTACTGCGGGCGGCGTTTATGGCAACGGTGCTGAACCTCGCACCGCTGGTGCGCCGGAAAACGGACACGCCGACGTTGCTTGCGATTTGCGGCGCGGTACTGACAGTGTTTTCGCCCTACACGATTCGGGATGTTTCCTTTTTGCTTTCTATGAGCGGGGTGTTTGGACTGGCAGTTGCCGCATCGGCGGTTTGTCGGGTGATGCTTTCACGAAAATCCGTGTGGGGATGGTTGTTCCAGCCCTTGATTGCCATGGTGACGGTTACGGTGGTGAATTTGCCGCTGTGTGTTTTGTTCTTTGATGAGATTTCCCTGATTGCGCCGATCATGAATTTGGTGACGATGCCTTTGTGTTCGGCGGGGTTAATTTTGGGCGTTGTTGCGGCGCTGACCGCGCCGGTTGCGTTCTTGACTGAACCGCTTTTGCTGGTGGGCGGGGTGCTTTCCCGCGCGGTGCTGGGACTTTCTGCTTTGGCGGAAAAAATCCCATACAGCTTTGTGCCGGCAGGAAGTGCTGCGGTGGGCGTTGCCGCTGTGTTGGCGGCTTTGGGTGCGGGCATTTGCATGGTGATATTCCGGAAAGCACGGGCTGTGGTGTGGTATTCTGTCTTTGCTTTGGTACTTGTAGGTGCAACGGGCGTGGTGACTTCGCTGATTGGTGCGCGGAACACCTATACGCTGGTTTTGGGCGGCGGGAATTCCACCGCGCTGCTGATTTACCGCGGGGATACGGCTGTGATTGTAGATGTAGAAGGCGACGGGGATATGGCGGCGGTTTGCCGGCGGGTGGTTTCGGCAAAGGGAATCAAAACCGTTCGTGCGGTGATTTCCCTGAACCGGACGGAAAACAAAGCTGCTGTTTATTCGGCTTTGGCGGGGGTGAAAACCGAAACCATTCAGCCGGATTTGCCGTATGAAAACGCACTTGCCTATGTGGAAGAGACTGAGACGGGCTTGCTGGTGCGGACTGCGGGCGTGGATTTCGCGGTTCTGCGCGAAGCGGGTTTGGAACCGGATGCGGCGGATATTGGCATTGATCTTTCTGAAAAAGAGACACAGCTGATTTTTTCCGGAAATCGGATCCAGCTGGAGGAAGAGGACGGCGGCGGGGCGTATCTGTTTGTGACGGATGCATCCCGCGGCACGACCGCAAGGAGGCTTGAGGATGCCCTTGATTACTGATGTGCAGCTTGCGCGGGAACTGCGGAGCGGCAATCTTGCACGCGTGTATTATTTTTACGGCAAGGATATTGCCGCGCTGGAGAACTATGTGCGCCGCCTGACGAACAAGCTGCTGGACAAAGATCAGCGGGACATGAACCTGCACCGGATTGATGGCAGGAAGCTGAATTTTGAGGCGCTTAACGATGCGGTGGACACGCTGCCCTTCTTTGCAGAACACACGGTGGTTCAACTGAACGATTTGGATGCGGAAACCCTTGGGAAACAGGATTTTGATTTGTTTTGCGGGATTCTCAAGGAATTATCCGACAGCACCTGCTTGATCATTTACGCGACGGGTGTGGATTTATATAAGGGAAAGCGCCGGATTTCCGACAAAAACAAAAAGCTTTGCGATCTTTGTGCAAAGCTGGGTGCGGCGTGTGAATTTAACTTTAAATCTCCATCGGAACTGGGCAAGGGCATTGTTTCGGCAGTGCAGAAAGCCGGGGCGGGGATTTCTAAAGAGAATGCGGAATATTTAGCGGCGCGCTGCCTTTGCACCACGGCGCTGATTTTGCGCGAAACCGAAAAGCTGATTGCGTTTGCCGATGGTGCGGAGATTACCCGAGAGGACATTGACAATCTTTGTTCGCCACAGCTGGAGGCAGATGCGTTCCGGCTGGCGGGCGCGATCCTGCGGCGCAAGGGCGGGGAGGCGTTTACGATTTTAGACACCTTGTTTGATCAGCGCGCGGAGGGGATTGCAATTTTGGCGGCGCTTTCTATGTCCTTTACGGATTTATANNAAAAATCGTTCCTTTGCAGTGGGGAATGCGTTCCGCGACAGTGCGAATGTTCCGGTGGCGTATTTTCGCCGTTGTATGCAGATTCTTGCAAAAGCCGATACGGATATGAAAAGCCTGCGCACGCCTTCCCGCCTGCTTTTGGAGGAAGCCGTTGCGAAAATGTTGGTACGATGATTTTTACCTGAAAGGAGCGCCCCATGCTATACCTGAAACAAGCCGTCATTGTGGAGGGCAAATACGATAAAATTCGGTTGCAGAGCCTGATTCGTGCGGTGATTATCCCTACGGATGGGTTCCGGATTTTCCGCGACAAGGAAAAGCGCGCACTGATCCGGCATTATGCGCAAACCACGGGGATTATCATTTTAACGGATTCGGATGCGGCGGGGTTTCAGATCCGCAGTCATATCAAAAGCTTTGTGAATGCCGGTGAAATTATGAATGTGTACGCACCGGATGTGTTCGGCAAAGAAAAGCGGAAAGCGCAGCCTTCCAAAGAGGGCAAGCTTGGCGTGGAGGGATTGGACAAGGAACTGCTGTTGGAGGCGTTCGCCAGAGCGGGTATTACCGGCAAGGAAACGCAGCGCAGTGGGGAGCCGGTTACGCGGCTGGATTTGTACGAGGACGGGTTGTTCGGTGCGCCGGAAAGCACCACACGTCGGGCAAAGCTGCTTGAACAGCTGCATCTTCCCGCGCGGATGAGTACGGCTGCGCTGCTGGATGCGCTCAATGCAATGTTTACAAAAGAAGAATACCGCCGACAGATCGAACTGCTATGACGGTGACTTGCCCGGAAGATGAAAAATTTCCGCGAAAAGGTTGTGAAAACGGCAAACTTATGCTATAACTTTTATGGGTAAACCTGCAATTCTTCATGATATAAAAAGATAGGATGAAAAAATATCAATAGCGAAAGCTGGGTGGTTCAACAAATGACGCACGCGGGAATGTCCGGTTGCGGCAGGGTCGCGGCGATCCATGATATCTCCGGCATCGGACGATGCTCTCTCACGGTGATTATACCGATTGTATCGGCAATGGGGATTCAGGTATGTCCTGTGCCGACGGCAGTGCTGAGCGCACACACCGGTTACGGCGAAATCGTCATGCGCGATTTAACGGATTATATGATGCCGGCGTTGGCACATTACCGGCGCTTGGGCGTGGAATTCGATTGTATTTACAGTGGGTTTCTTGCGACAGAAGAGCAGATTGATCACTGTTTGGATTTTTTTGCGGCATATCCGGATGCGCTCAAGGTGGTGGATCCGGTGATGGGTGACTATGGCAGAACGTATTCGACCTACACGGATGCCATGTGCCGGCGCATGGTGGAACTGGCTGCGGTGGCGGACATCATTGTGCCGAATATGACGGAGGCAGCAATTCTTCTTGGGGAGGATTATACCGCGGAAACCGCCGTGCCGATGACGGCGTCACAGGCAAAGAGCCGCTTGGTACGGCTGGCACAGAAAGGGCCGAAGATGATCGTCATTACCAGCGCGGAGCTTGCCGATGGCACAATTTGTAACATTGGATATGATAAAATTCATAACAGCTTTTGGAAAGTGGTTTGCGATTATGTCCCAAAGCAGTATTCCGGTACGGGGGATATTTTTGCGAGCGTGATTACCGGCGGACTGATGAAAGGGGACAGCCTGCCCATTGCAATGAACCGTGCGACAAGTTTCACCGAGCTTGCTGTAAAAACCACTTTTAGTTATTCCGGCGACCCGCAGGACGGGATTTTGCTGGAGCCTTGCCTTGGCTGGCTGACGGCGGCACAGGTGCTAAAGGATTTCGCGCCGTTGTGATGGAACTGATATGCAAGAAATCCATCGTTTAAATCTGGTGCTGGTGGAACCGCAGATTCCCCAGAACACGGGCAATATTTCGCGCACCTGTGCGGTGACGGGTGCGACACTGCATTTGGTAAAGCCTTATGGCTTTGTGATCTCGGACAAGGCACTCAAACGTGCGGGTTTGGATTACTGGGATAAGCTTACGATTTTTGAATATGATAACTTAGAGGATTTCTTTGCGAAAACCAGCGGGGAATACTTCTATTTTACAACAAAGGGCAAGCAGGTACACAGTGCGGTTCGCTATCCGGATAATGCTTATTTGTTGTTTGGACGCGAGGATCGGGGACTTCCTGAGGCACTTTTGCACGACCATCGGGAACGCTGTGTGCGGATTCCCATGCGGCCGGCGCTGCGAAGCTTGAATTTGTCGAATTCCGTGGCGATTGCCGCGTATGAGGTGCTGCGGCAGTGGGATTATCCGGAATTGGCACGTGCGGGCAAGCTGACGCAGTATGTGGACGAGGAGTAAAGGCATGATAACGATTGGAGGGGCTGTTTTTTGGCGAAAATTCGCATATTAACCGATTCTGCTTGTGACATTACGGATGAGCAGGAAAAGAGCCTGAACATCCGGATTATACCGTTTAAAATCTCCGTGGGGGACGAAAGCTACGTCAGCCGCGTGGATATTTCAAACGAGCAGTTTTATGAAATCATGGACAGCTATGAGGGGATTCCCACCACCGCACAAGTGACGGCGTTTGAATACGCGGAGGTTTTTTTGGAACTTGCGGAGCAAGGATACACGGATATTATCAATATTACGATTTCTTCAACCGGCTCGAATACCTATAATAATGCGATGCTTGCCAAAAAGCAGTTCTTTGAGGAAAATCCGCAGTATAAAAACCGGTTAAAAATACATAATATTGACAGCCGCAATTACACGGGCGTGTATGGTATGGCGGTCATTCAGGCGGCGCAGAAAGTGCAGCGCGGCGCGCCGGTGAAAGAAATTCTTGCGTATTTGCAGGATTGGTTTGACAGCGCGTATGTTTTGTTTGCGGCGTATAATTTAAAATACGCAAAGAAGTCCGGACGGATTTCCTGCGCGGCGGCATTTGTGGGCGAGGTGTTGGGGTTAAAGCCAATTTTGCGGATTGCGCAGGGGGTTTCCAAAACGCTCGATAAGGTGCGCGGCGAAAAGGCGGTTATTCCGAAAATTGCGGACATTTGCGAGGCGGAGATGATCCCCAAAACGCCATACGGAATTATGTGGGGCAGCGATGCGGCGCTTCGCGATGAAATGGCACAGGTGATGACAAAACGGTTGGGGTATCCGCCCGTGGAGTTTTTTCAAGTGGGTGCGGCGGTTGCTTGCAATGCCGGACATCGGGTCACAGGTGTGGTGCTGAAAGCGTTAAACAAGCCGGATTAACAGCGGCGTTGTGCGGTGTTTTTGTGCGGTTTGCAAAAAATACGGGAAATTCATGCAAAAGCACTTGCAATTTATGTGGTTTTGTTATAGAATAAATACGGTCGTTATTATTTTAACAAGCGAGGAAACTGCGGTTATTCCGTGAAATAAAGATTCAGAGAGGATGTCAGAAATCAAATGGCAGGTTTAAACAAGGTTAGCGTGGACGACATTAGTGTAAAGGGGAAAAAGGTGCTGGTTCGGTGCGATTTTAACGTACCGCTCAAAGATGGTGTAATCACCAATGACAACCGTATCACGGCGGCTCTGCCTACGATTAAAAAACTCGTGGCGGACGGCGGTAAGGTTGTGCTTTGCTCGCATTTGGGCAAGCCGAAGAACGGTCCGGAGAATAAATTCTCGCTGGCGCCGGTGGCAAAGAGAATTGCTGAGCTGGTCAACACCAAGGTGAGCTTTGCAAAGGACGACACGGTTGTGGGCGAAAATGCAAAGAAGCTCGTTTCTGAAATGAAGGACGGCGAAATTGTACTGCTCGAAAACACCCGTTTTCGCGGTGCGGAGGAAACCAAGAACGGCGAGGGATTCTCAAAAGAGCTGGCAGATTTGGTGGACGATGAAGTGTTCGTAATGGACGCTTTTGGTTCCGCGCACAGAGCGCACGCTTCCACGGCGGGGGTTACGAAATTTGTAAAAGAAACCGCGGTGGGTTACCTGATGCAAAAGGAAATCACGTATTTGGGCAACGCGGTGGAAGACCCGAAGCGTCCGTTTGTGGCGATTTTGGGCGGCGCAAAGGTTGCGGATAAGTTGAACGTGATTTCGAATTTACTGGATAAGTGCGACACGCTGATTGTTGGCGGCGGCATGGCTTACACCTTCTTAAAGGCGAAGGGCTACGAGGTTGGCAAATCGCTGGTGGACGATGAAAAGCTGGCTTACTGCAAGGAAATGCTTGAAAAGGCACAAAAACTGGGCAAGCAGTTGCTTTTGCCGGTGGATACAGCGGTTGCGGCAGAATTTCCGAACCCAATTGATGCGGAAATTTCTGTACAGTACTGTGAGGTAACGAAGATTCCGGCGGACGAGATGGGACTGGATATCGGTCCGAAGACGCGGGAACTGTTTGCGAATGCGGCAAAGACCGCAAAAACGGTAGTTTGGAACGGCCCGATGGGTGTGTTTGAGAACCCTGTGCTGGCAAAGGGTACCATTGCTGTTGCAAAGGCTTTGGCGGAAACCGATGCGGTTACGGTCATTGGCGGCGGCGATTCTGCGGCGGCTGTGATTCAACTGGGATTTGCAGATAAGATGAGCCATATTTCCACGGGCGGCGGCGCTTCGCTGGAATACCTGGAGGGCAAGGTTCTGCCCGGTATTGACGCGATTGCCGACAAGAAATAATTTTACAACCAAAGAGCGGAGGAACGTTCCTCAACGGGAGCGATGCTCCGCCTTTGTACTGTTTGACGATTTACGGAGGTTTCCATGGAACTGGGCGACATTCTGCATATTGTAAAATATGTGTTCGGCGTGTTTTCCTTTGCGGTGCTGTTCAAGGTGTATCAGTTCAAGCGAACGAAGATGAAATTTGAGTACCTGCGAAAGAGCGTTTGGGTGAAAACCGATGCGGTTTTTGCTGATGCCGCCGAGGGTGTGGACAAGGAAATGTTCGGTGAAGAACAACGCAGCGCTTTTCAAAAAGCGGTGGCGCAGTACATTACCAAGCCTGCGACACAGGTGCTGTACCGCACGGATGAGGGCTTTTTCACTTGCGATTTTGAGGAAAAAGAGCTGGTGGACGAACTGCGTGGATGCCGGACGGTGCTGTACTTAAAAAGCAATCCTACGGTGGTGCTGACCCCACGGCAGTACAAATTTGTGATTTTGCGGTGGAAGGCGACATTTTGGCGGTATGCGCTGTATTTGGTAATCACAGGCGCGGTACTGGGCGTAACGCTTTTCCTGAAATACCGGTAGCGCGATGGAAAGAACGATTCTTGTGGTGCTGGTAGTTGCGGCGGTGATGTGGGGGACTTCCCGCATTACGGCGAAAAATCCCCGCCGGAAGGAAATGAAGCGTGCGGGGTACATTGTGATGATTGCATACGGTGCGGCGGTCTTGCTTTTGCTTGCACTGCTGCTGGTGGTGGCGTACACGTTTTCGTGACAGGAGGTTTCTTATGCGTTTTGCGGAAATTCTGGGACAATTGGCACCGTTGGTTACGATTGTGATTGTGGTGATTTCCATACTGGGGAAGCGGAAGAAACCCCATCAGCTGCCTACACAATCGGTGCTGAAAAGCGATGATTGGGTGGAGGTCACGGCGACGTTGCTGGACGAACATTTGCAGGCACAGCAGTCGGCGGATGAGCAACAGTACGGCTATGATTTTTCCGGCGTGAATGCGGAAACCTTTGGCGGCGAAGTCAAGCAGAAACAGGCGGCGCAAAAGCTTGTGGAAAAGCTTTTGAAGCTCTCCAGCACGACGGCGGGCAAGCATGTTATTTCGTATCCGGCAAACGGCGGGCGGCACACGCAGGTAGTGGATGAGGAAACCGTTCAGGCGCTGCGGCAGAACCCGATCATTTATGTGTATAAGCACAATTCCAGCGTGTTTTTAACGGCGGAGCAGTACGCGCATAAGGACACTATAAAGAGCAAA
>DBRO01000099.1:9777-21111 GCA_002306005.1 Ruminococcus sp. UBA1366
CGCTTACGGCGGGTACGAATATCAAGGTTGGCGCGCAGAACTGCCATTTTGAACAGAGCGGCGCTTTTACGGGAGAGATTTCCGCGCAGATGCTGACGGAGATGGGTGTGGAATATGTGATTATCGGACACTCCGAGCGCCGGCAGTATTTTGGCGAAACAGACGTAACGGTGAACAAGCGCACGACGGCTGCACTGAACGCGGGACTGAAAGTGATTCTTTGCGTGGGCGAACTGCTGGAAGAACGCGAGCAGGGAATTACGGAGGAAATCGTCGGCTTGCAGACGAAAATTGCACTGCTGGGACTTTCCGCAGAGCAGGTGAAGAACGTGATTATCGCATACGAGCCGGTATGGGCAATTGGAACGGGCAAAACGGCGACTTCACAGCAGGCGAATGAGGTTTGTGCGTACATTCGCGGGGTTGTGGCGAAGCTGTATGGCACGGAGATTGCAGACGGCATGACGATTCAATACGGCGGTTCGATGAATCCCAAGAACGCGGCGGAGCTGCTTGCACAGCCGGACGTGGACGGCGGACTCATTGGCGGTGCATCGCTTAAGGCGGCGGATTTCTCGGTGCTGCTGGACGCGGCTTCCGTTTAACCGCAGGGAAAGGATGATTGAATATGGCAAGAAAACCAGTTGTTTTGGTGGTTATGGACGGTGTGGGATTTAGTTCCTCCGGCATTGGCGACGCGGTTTCCGCGGCGAACACGCCGGTGTTGGACAAGCTTTTAAAGGAATATCCGCACACCCGCCTGAAAGCACATGGCGCGGCGGTGGGACTTCCCAGTGATGATGATATGGGCAACAGCGAGGTGGGACACAATGCTTTGGGCTGCGGACAGATTTATTCGCAGGGGGCAAAGCTGGTGAATGAATCCATTGAGAGCGGCAAGTTGTTTGAATCCGGCACATGGAAGCAGCTTGTTGGCAAAGTGCTGGATAACAGTTCCACACTGCATTTTATCGGGTTGTTTTCCGATGGAAACGTGCACTCGAATATTTCGCACTTAAAGAAAATGATTGCCCACGCGAAGAACGAGGGCGTAAAGAAAATTCGCGTACATGCGCTGCTGGATGGCCGCGATGTGCCGAGTGATTCCGCACTGATTTATGTGAAGGACTTTGAGGACTTTATTGCATCCATCAGCGACGGCGATTTTGATGCGCGGATTGCTTCCGGCGGCGGCCGCATGAAGATTACCATGGACCGCTATCAGGCGGAATGGCCGATGGTGGAGCAGGGCTGGAATGTTCATGTGCACGGCAAGGGACGGCAGTTTGCTTCCGTAACCGAGGCGGTGGAAACCCTACGCGCGGAAACGGGTTTGGGCGACCAAGACCTGCCGGCGTTTGTGATTGCTGAAAACGGCGAACCTGTGGGAAAAATTCAGGACGGCGACAGCGTGATTTTCTATAATTTCCGCGGCGACCGGGCGATTGAGATTTCCATGGCGTTTGATGATAAGGAGTTTTCGTACTTTGACCGCGGCGTGGTGCCGGATGTCATGTACGCCGGTATGCTGCAATATGACGGCGACTTGAAACTTCCGAAGAATTATTTGGTGAATCCGCCGGAGATTACGAACACGCTTTCCGAGCTTTTGATTGCGCACGGGTTGCGGCAGTATGCGGTTTCTGAAACACAGAAATACGGCCATGTGACGTATTTTTGGAACGGCAACAAGTCCGGAAAGTTTAGTGAGAAGCTGGAAACCTTCAAGGAGATTCCCTCCGACACGGTGACGTTTGATCAGCGGCCTTGGATGAAATCCGCAGAGATTGCCGATGATGTGATTGCGGCGGTGGAGTCCGGCAAGTACGATTTTATCCGGTGCAATTTCCCGAACGGCGATATGGTGGGACACACCGGCAGTTGGGATTCCACGATTATTGCGGTGGAGAGCGTGGATTTGGGGCTGGCGCGTTTGCTGAAAGCCTGCGTAAAGCACGATTTTACGCTGCTTGTAACTGCCGATCACGGCAACGCGGACGAGATGCTTGAAAAGAACAAAAAGGGTGTGATTTCAGTCCGCACAGCGCACTCGCTAAACAAGGTGCCGTTTATTATTTACGACTCGGAAACACGGTACGAAATCAAGGACGGCGAATATGGTTTGGCAAACGTTGCGCCGACTGTGGCGCGGCTATTCGGCTTAACACCGCCCGATTGCTGGGAACCTGCAATGATTGATTAGTTTTTACAAAAAGCCTCCGGAAAGTGCTTTTCCGGAGGCTTTTGTTATTTGAAATACATATAGAGCTGGCATTTGATCATGCCGTTATACAGCTTGCGGCGCTTATCGGCTTTTCTGCCAAAGAACTTTTCAAATTCCTCATGCGGGGAGATGATCACGCAGGGGTTTGCTGCACTGGGGTGCAGTTGTTCGCCTAATTTTTTGTACAGTTCCTCTGCTTGCTTGGTTTCCAGCATGCGCTCGCCGTAGGGGGGATTGCAAATGGTCACGGCGTTTTCCGGCGGGGTGAATTTTGCGACATCACTGCGGGAAACGCTAATTCGTGATGCAACACCGGCTTTTGCAGCGTTTTCATTTGTAAGCAGAACCGATTCTGGATCAAGATCTGAGCCGATGGCGCGGAAGCTGGAATGCTTTTCAATTTCCGCAAGAGCTTGATTCCGCTCTTCAGTCCAGATTTCCTCCGGTACGAGGGGCCAGCTTTGGGCAGCGAATTTTCGGCGGATCCCCGGTGCGATATGGCAGGCTTTAAACGCGGATTCAATCAGCAGGGTACCGGAACCGCACATTGGGTCGCAGACAAGGCTGTCCGGTTTGATGCGGGCGAGGTCGGCAATACCGGCTGCTAGGGTTTCCTTGATGGGGGCGGCGTTGGATTTTCTGCGATAGCCGCGCTTATGCAGACCCACGCCGGTGGTATCCAGATAAATGCGGGCAATGTTCCGGTGCAGGGCGAACTGAATCTGGTACAGCGTACCGGTTTCCTCAAAATAGGTGATGTTATATTTGGATTTCAGGCGTTCCACAACGGCTTTTTTGATGATGGATTGGCAAGCGGGGATACTTTCCAGCTTGGACTTGAGAGAGTGCCCTTTGACGGGAAACACATCCGTAATGCCAATATAATTCTCCCACGGCACAGCAAACACGCCTTGAAACAATGCTTCAAAGCTTTCCGCGCGAAAACTGGTCAGCTCGATAAAAACGCGCTCTGCTGTAGCCAGGCACAGGTTTGCGCGTGCAAGTACGGAAACATTGCCGTCAAAGCTGACTTTGCCATCGGTAACGGTAATATTTTCACCGCCAATGTGTTTAATTTCGTAGTTCAAAATGCTTTCCAGCCCGAACAGGCAAGGACAAGCAAGCCGTAATTTGGATCCTGCCAATGTGATAATACCTCGGTTTCTTCTATTGATTTTCAAATAGAATCGTATAGGATTGTGGCTGTTCATCGTACCGGATCACATTCGCCTGACGGATATACGCAGCAGACGTTTCTTCTTTTGCGTTTTTCTCGCTTTCGCGGTTGCTGCGGTGGACGATGGCAAACAAAAGCACGCCCATGAGCAAAAGCATAAAAATGGTTTCGCCCACGACAAAGTAAAACACCTTGCGGTTTTGCGGCAAAAGGCAGCATTCCAGTAAGGAAGGCTTCTTCTTTTGTTGTTGTTCCGGTTGTTTACTGTTTTCAGGTTTCGTGTTATCCATATAAAATCCCCAATCCCATATGTGTTCACACTATTTTTTATAAGTATAGCACAAAAATATGAACCAGTAATGAACGTTGCTGCGGTATCTGAAAAACTACAAAAAGTGTCGTCCATCAGAAGTTGGGTGGACGACACTTTCATTTTTACGAAACATAAACTAACGGTAAATGAAAATTCTTTCTTCCAGCGGGGCAAATTCCTTTGCACCGGGCTGTGCGGCGGGTTTTCCCACAGGCATTTGGGCAATAAGCTTCCAGCTTTCCGGAAGGTTCCATTCATTTTTCACGGCGGGTTCTACGAGTTCGCCGTAATGCTGCAGGGAGGCGCCAAGTCCGGCTTCTTCCAGTGCAGTCCATGCGGCAAGCTGGTGCATGGCGCTGGTGTGCTGCGCCCAGACAGGGAAGTTCGCAGCATAGAGCGGGAAGTTCTGCATTAAGTGATCGACAATTGCCTGATCCTCAAAGAAGAGCAGTGTCGCATAGCCGGACTGGAATGCGCCGTGGATCTTTTCGCTGCTTTTTGCGAAGGCATCATCATCTGTGACCTTGCGGATTTCCGTAAGAACCATGTCCCAGAATTTTTTATGCGCGGACTGAAACAAAACCACGATTCTTGTGGTTTGCGAATTGAATGCGGAGGGGGTGTGCTTCACCACGCGGCGGACGATTTCTTGAATTTCTTCTTCGCTCACGGGCTGCTCTGCGGTAAAGCCGTAATAACTGCGGCGATTTTCAAGGGCTTCCAAAAACGACATAGAGATTCCTCCATTTCATACTAATATAGTATGTATTATATCAGACAAACATGAGCGTTTCTTACGAAAAATATGAATGTTTTTACAAAATGCAACAAAAACAAAGCTCCCCGCCGGAGCGGGAAGCTTTGTGAAAGTTTTGTATTAACCCTTGACGCTGCCGAGCGCAATACCGCGGATGATGAACTTCGAAAGTGCAAGATAAACCACGATAACAGGTGCGATGGCAATTAAGATATACATACCGTTCCGTCCGAGGTCAATCTGGTCGGGGCTGGCGGTACGCATATAGAGAAGGATAACCGGAACAGTCATCTTTTCCTTATCGTTCAAAATCAACAGCGGGAGGAAGTAGTTATTCCAGCTGGACACGAACGTAAAGATTGCCTGTACGGCGAGGGCGGGTTTCATAATTGGGAGGATAATGCGATTAAACGTACGGAATTCGTTGGAGCCGTCAATTCTTGCTGCCTCAACGATATCGAGGGGCAGTGCACTGGTCATGTACTGTTTCATGAAGAAGTAGATTGCGGGCGCCGCGATGGACGGCACAATCAGAGGTACATAGGTGTTGATTAAGTCAAGGTCAATCATAAACCGGTAGAAACCGATGATAGACGCTTGCGTAGGTACCAGCATGACTATGATGATGAAGTAGTGAATAGCTTTTTTCAGTTTGAATTCGTACACATGGATGGCATATGCTGTAAGCGCAGAGAAGTAAATTGACAAAATCGCCGTTAAACCGGAAACGATTAAGCTGTTTTTCAACGCTTGCAAAACATTACCGAACGAAACATAGGTTTTCTGGCTGAAAACCATTTTAAGGTTCTTTAAGGCATAATCACCGGGCACCCAAGACATACCACGCTGGATTTGTGAATTAGAGCGCGTGGCATCCATAATTAGAAAGTAAAATGGAATGATGGACATTACGACCAATATAGCAAGCACCAGATAGGCAATCACGCGGCGGATTGTTAATATGACTTTATCACTTGTTTTTTCTTCTCCAGCCAAACCAACTACACGACTCATATTCCGGCACCTCTTTTCTTCTCTTTTACTTTATGCTCACGGGTTCCTGTTAGGAAGAACACGATGACGCTGAGCAAAGCGGAGGCTAGGAACACAATTACGCACATTGCGCTGGCAAGTCCAATGTCGCCGTCACGCCTTGCGGAAATTTCCATCATGAGCGTTTTCATGGAGTTCATGGGGTTACCGTTATTCTTAGAAAGAATTGCAGGCACGTCGTACATTTGCAGTCCGCCAATCAGCGAAGTAATCAGAACGAACAGCATAATCGGACGAATCAGCGGAATGGTAATTTTCCAGAACGTCTGGCGCGAATTTGCACCGTCGATTTGTGCGGATTCATACAAAGAGGTATCCACACCCATAATTGCCGCCATGAGGAGAATGGTTGTGTTTCCGTACCACATAAGGAAGTTGATGAGTGCTGTTACCCCCCATGAACCGGCGGGGGAATTGAGTACTTCGACAGGTTTATGTGTCCAGTCCAGAATGATGTAGTAGATGGTTCCGTACTGCTCAAAGAAACCTGCAAACAGCATTGCGAATGCGGAAGCCATGATAACGTTGGGAAGATAGATTACGGATTTAAAAAAGCCCTGAAATCTAATCTTTAAGCGCAAATCTGTAAACCATGATGCAAGGAACAGGGAAATGACAATCTGCGGCACAAAGCCGAGCAGCCACATGGCGAATGTATTTTTGAATGCACGCAGCAAAGGCACTTCATTTCCGTTGCTTTCCGTAAATGCACGGACGTAGTTTTCCACACCGTTATAGGTAACGGTGACAGTCTGCGTCATCGAAATGGTCGCAGTGTCATTCACATAGTTCATAAAGCTGTTGTAGAACGTTAAGAACAACGGATACAACGAGAATACCACATAAACAACAAAGAAAGGCAACAGGAAAATATAGCCCCACTTGGCATAGCTAACAGACTTATGTTTTCTTTGATATGACATATTTTCACCTCAATTAACGACAAACGCTGTTAAACCCTTTCATAAATTTTTCGATAAAAAAGGCGAAGCGGGAAAGCCCCGCCCCGCACCTTTTTTTCAGGGATAGATTAATTCTACTTCTTCAGGGTAGGATAGAGAGCGATTGCGTTCTCATAGAAGTTTGCGAGAGCCGTATCATAATCTGTGTTGCCAATGAAGTAATCCTTCATAGCCGCCTGGAACTTCTCATTCAGGCCCTGGTCGTAAGCAGAGATCTTGCTGGCATCAATCTTTTCAGCAGCTTCCGCCAAAAGCGCGATGTGGTTCTGACCGCCGAGGAAGTCGAAGGTATATCCACCGTCAACGATGTTTTTGATTGCTTGCTTATTGTTGGTGTAGTCAGATTGCTCTTCGGTAATCTTCTGCATGATATCCGTATCGCAGGTGAGCTTCTTCATGATATCTGCAACCTGAGACTGGTTGTCGGAACCGTTTGCACAAACAATCCAAGTACCGCCCCAATAGAAGGACTCAGGTCCTAAACACACTGCCCAGTCACCGTACAGACCGTCTTTTGCGCCTGACGTAATTTCAGAGTTACCAAGAAGGGTGAATGCGATGCCCCAAGTAGAGTAGAAGTAACCGAATACTTTACCTGCAGAACCCTTCATATCAGCTAGGATTTGATCATACTCTGCCTGTGTGATGTCGCCATCTTTGAGCTGCTTGTCAATGTCGGAAGTATCCCATGTCTTATCGGAAGGACCCTGTCCGGCTGCCCAAGCCTTAGACCACAGAGAAGTTTTAGCATTGTAGCCCTTGTCTGTGTAGGTCTTAGTCTGATCAACCCAAGCCTTAATGCTGTCGTCAATCACGATTTGGTTATCAGAGTTCACCCAAGGCGCGGAAACGTTGTTGGAGAACACACGGTAGCTGTCGTCAAATCCGGAGAGCATATAGTAGCCTGCATCCTTCATCTTAGCAGCAACTTCGTCGAACTTTGTCCAATCGGAGAGCATTTCCTGCACTTTAGTCGGGTCGTCTGTTCCGAGAACTTCCTTCGCCAGCGAACGACGGTAAACGTACAGTCCGGGAGTTGCCTGCCAAGAAAGTGCTTTCAGTGCTCCGGAAGAATCCGTAGTAATTTCATGGGTGTAGGTGTACTGATTTGCCAAATCTTCATCGGTGATGCCGATGGACTTTACATCCAGAGAAACATCAGAATTTACGTACTTGGTTGCATAGTCCGCTTCAATCAGGAACATATCAACCTTCTTGTCGGCATCCGCCTGATTTTTCAGAGCTTCGTCGAGTTTGGTCTGGTAGGCATTGCCTTCGTTTGCAACCTGAACCCACTCAATCTTTGTGCCGTCTTTCAGGGTGTCATTTCCGGCATAGTCCGGATAGTACTTCTCGAATCTTTGTTTAAATTCATCGTTCCAACAATAGATTACGAGTGTGTTTTTGGATTCGTCGTTGCCTTCTTTGATGGAAGTGCTGCCGGTGCTGCTACTGTTGTCACCGCAAGAAGCAAGAACGGATGTTGCCATTACCAGTGATAATGCACCGGCAAGGGCTCTTTTGATCTTCGTCATAAACATTTCCTCCTTAAATAAATGCATTAATATGTGAATAAACTAATGCCTCTTAACAGCACCCACGGATTCTCCGCAGATGACCTCCCCGTTCACAGTCAAAACCTCATTGAATGTGGTGGAAGGGTTTTCGATTAAACTGATCAACCGGCTTGCGGCATGTTTGCCGAGCGTTGCCGTATCTTGTTTATAGGTTGTTAATTTGGGACTGAGCAATTGTGAAAGTGCAATGCCGTCATACCCTGCTACTGATACATCCTCCGGAACGCGCAAGCCGCAATCTTTTACTGCGTTTAATCCGCCAATTGCGGAGTAATCGTCCGGCATAAAAATGCAGGTCGGTGGCTCGGGAAGGTGGAGTAATTCTTTTGTCAAGGTATAAGTCATGTCCGGATTGTGGAAATCCCCGTTTAAGATGTACTCATTTTTCAATTCCAGACCGTTGGTTGCAACTGCTTTGACAAAGCCCGCATAGCGTTTTTCCGCAACTGAGCTTTTGTTGCCTTGAATCAGTGCAAGCTTGGTATGCCCTAGACGAACGGCGTAATCCACCAGTTGTCCGATCCCTGCGGCATTATCAGAGATAATCGCAGTTCTGCAATCAAAAATATGGTCTATGGTCACAACGGGTATATCGCCGTTGATGACTTCGTAAACATCCGGATCCGTAAAATCCGTACACGCAATGATGATGCCATCAATATTGCGGTATTTGCAATGCTCATAGGTTGTCATTTTTTTGCCGCCGATATTACGGTTGATAAACGTAATATCATACCCGTGATTTTCGGCCTCTGTTTTAAAGCTATTAAGTATCTTCGCAAAAAATTCGTGTGTTAAGCCACTTTCCGCCGCATCCAAAAACATTACACCGAGGTTATAAGTACGGTTTGTTTTCAGCGCACGTGCCTGAGAATTCGGAAAGTATCCCATTTCCTTCGCGGCTTTGATCAGACGTTCTCTTGTAGCAGAACTTACGTCTTTATGACCGTTGAGCGCTTTGCTTACGGTTGCGACCGAAACGCCGCATTTCGCGGAAATATCTTTCAGCGAAACCATCAGCTGCATTCCGCCCTTCAGTTAAATAGTTGTTCTTTTTTAATTCATTTTCAAACGTTTCCGTTAATAACAATATACAATATTCTGTTTCGGATTTCAAGATTTTTCGGATTTTTTTTTTCGTTTGTAATTAATTATGTTGATTTACACAGACTTAGTGGGCGTTACTTGTACAAAGTATCTAATTTTTCGTTCGCAATGTAACCGAAATGTAATAAATAAAGCCTGCGGTTTTTTACTTCAGTACGAAAATATCAGGTTTTTTTCTGGAATTTCACAGGATTTCTAGATTGAGAAATGTGTATTGTGTATTTTTACGAATTCGGACAGCCATCGAAAATCTGTTCTTTCTATCTAGAAACATTGGACTTTGATAAAGTTTTATCGTTAAAAATGTCCATAACTGCTTTCCTGAATATAATATATTCATATTATCAAAGAATATTCTTTTAGAATTTCCAGCGAAAAGCAGAAAAAACGCAGAAATATTAAACGTTTACGCGAATGGGCACTGTTATTATTCACAATACAGCAGTTTCATATTTTCTTTCCGGCATAAACGCGGCGCAGGCGGAATATTTATGAATAAAAAGCGGACAAGGACATAATTACCGGAAATAAAGAAAGGACTGGGACGGATGCTGGAAATACTCGAAAAGCAATTGGATGCGGACAAATGGGGGGAGGAAGGCGAACAGATCGGCCTGAGCGTAGCAGAAGCTGCGCGGCGGCTGAAAATTGACGGAGAAAACAAACTGCGTGCCAAAAAGAAGAAAAGTGCGGCGAAAATTTTTACAAATCAGTTTCGCGACATTATGGTGATGATACTGATTGCTGCGACGGTGATTTCGGTACTTTTAAACGAAATCACGGATGCCGTAACGATTCTGATTATCATTGTCATCAACGCGTTCCTGGGCTTTTTACAGGAATTTCGCACGGAGCGGACGCTGGAAACCTTGGAGAAAATGACCGCACCCACGGCGAAGGTTTATCGCGACGGTGTTCTGCGGGAAATTTCCGCGGCGGAACTTGTGGTGGGGGATGTTTTTGAATTGGAGGCAGGGGACAGGGTTCCCTGTGACGGATTTATTGTGAGCCACAAGGGGATGCTGTGCGATGAGTCCATTCTCACGGGGGAGAGCGTGCCGGCGGAGAAAAAGGCGCGTGCCGGCGAGCTGGATTACGGTGTGCCGAATTTGCCGCATATGGTATACATGGGAACGGTCTGCGTAAAGGGCGTGGCGCGTTGTGAGGCAGTGCTGACCGGTATGCGGACGCAGATGGGCAAGGTTTCCGACATGATTGGCGAGGTGCCGGACGAATTGACACCTTTGCAGAAAAAGCTGGCGGAGCTTGGCAAAATGCTGGCGCTGATTTGCATTGTGATTTGCGTGATTGTGGCGGCGGCTGGGATTATCAAGGGCGAGCCGGTGTTTGATATGCTGATGACGGGCATTACGATTGCGATTGCGGCGATCCCTGAGGGGCTGCCCGCAACGGTGACAATTGCGCTGGCTTTGGCGGTGCGGCGAATGCTCAAGCGCAACGCGCTGGTTCACCGCCTGCATTCGGTGGAAACGCTGGGCTGTGCTTCGGTGATTTGCACGGACAAAACCGGAACCGTTACCGAAAACCGCATGACGGTACAGGCGATTCGCACGGGAAGCGCGGATTACGCGGTGACGGGTAATGGCTTGCGAGTACGCGGAGAAATCCTGAAATCCGGTGTGTCGGTGCAGGCTCTCACTGTGCCGGATCTGCGGGAACTACTGGTTTGCGGGTGCGCGTGCAACAATGCCGTGCTAACGGCAAAGCCGGTTCGGCGGGGCATGGCGCAGGAAGAATGGGAATTTGTGGGCGACCCAACCGAGGCGGCGATTCTCATTGCGGCGGAAAAGGGCGGGGTACGGCTTTCCGAAACCGGCTTGTATCGGGTGGATGAAATTCCGTTTGAAAGCGAAACCCGACAGATGAAAGTAATGATGCGGGATGAAAACGGCGGAGCGGTTACTTATATAAAAGGTGCGGCAGATGTGGTTTTGGGCGAATGTGACTGCCTTTTGGAGGACGGACGGTATCAGGAGCTTACTTTTGCGCGGCGGCGGGAAATCATGCGCGGTACGGAGGAAATGGCGGCAAAGGCACTGCGGGTGATGGCATTCTCAAAAACAGAGGAGGGCAGGACGGTCTTTCTTGGGCTGATGGGAATGCTCGACCCCCTGCGCGCGGAGGCAAAGCAGGCGGTGAAAAC
>DBRO01000099.1:21236-23119 GCA_002306005.1 Ruminococcus sp. UBA1366
GGACAGATTGTTGCCATGACGGGCGACGGGGTAAACGATGCGCCGGCGGTGAAAGAGGCAAGCATTGGCGTTTCAATGGGAATTTCCGGTACGGATGTGACAAAGCAGGCATCGGACGTGATTTTGCTGGATGACAATTTGGCAACTTTGGTGCGGGCGGTGGAGCAGGGTAGGACGATTTACGCGAATATCCGCAAATTTGTGCGGTACTTGATTTCCTGCAACATTGGCGAAGTGCTGACGATGTTTATCGGGATTCTCATGGGGTTGCCGATGGTGCTGATTCCCACGCAGATTTTGCTGATCAATTTGGTGACGGACGGGTTGCCCGCCGTGGCGCTTGGCTTGGAGCCGCCCGAGCAGAGCATGATGAAAAAACCGCCACGCAATGCGGATGCAAGTTTCTTTTCCGGCGGGCTGCTGAGCAGAATTATTTTCCGTGGGATTTTAATTGGACTTTGCACGCTGGCTTGCTTTGTCACGTTGTTCCGCATGACGGGCAGTGTGGAGATTTCCCGCACGGGGGCGCTGATTGCCCTTGCTGTTTCTCAGCTGATTCATGTGTTTGAATGCAAGAGCGAGGAAAAAACGATTTTCTCCGTGCCGTACTTCAATAANNGTGTACCTGCCGTTCCTGCAAGGCGTGTTTGGGACGGTTGCGCTGAATTCTTCTCAGCTGGGTATTGCGTTTGCTTATGCCTCCTGCGTGCCGATTCTGTTTGGGATTTTCCACAAGCCTTTGAAAAACGCAGTGTAATTTTTAATATGGAACCCCGCCGGAGTGTTATGTTCCGGCGGGGCTTTTTTAAGAGTGCAATGCCCCCTTACCGCTCCGGCGTTTTTTATTAGAATCCCTTGACATTTCCTAAAAAATCCGTATAATAGAATTATCGTATTTTGTCAGAAAGAGGGGTAATTATATGAAAAGACTGCTTGCGTTTACATTGGCGATTGTGCTTTGCTTTGGCATAACCGCCTGCGGGGAGGGTGCAAACAGCGAAGAAAAAGCCACCACGCCCGCCCAAACCACGACCGCGGCAACAACAGCCGCAACCACCACCGCAACCACTACCGCAACGACTACCGCAGGAACAACCACCGCAAAAGCCACCACAACGGCTGAAACTACTACAACAAAGGCGGCAACCACCACAACCACAGCCAAAACTACGGCAAAGAAAACGACTACCACGACCACCACTGCCGCACCAAAAACCACCACAAAGGCGAAAACAACAGCAAAAACAACAGCAAAAACAACCGCTAAAACCACGAAAAAAACCACTGCCACAACAAAAGATACCCGCAGTGCGTATGAGAGAGCGAAGTTTAAAATTAAACCCATCACACCTTTGTATAAAAAAGCTTCTATGTTAGCTTGCATTGAGATGGTTCTTGATTACTATGGATATGATGTTACTCAAGAAGAGCTTCTTGATTATTTTGAAGTAGCTGATGCAACATTTTATAAAGGTGATAATGGAAAAACATATGGACCTATGCCTTCGGAATATTTTGTTGGTGATTTAAATACTACCAAGTATGGTGGTCACTGTGCATTATTAATGAAAATAGTAAAAAGATATATGGAAAATATAAGTTCTCCTAAATTTCATCTTTTAGCGTCTGAAGATTCACCCGAAGTCATTGCAACCGCTATGGAAGCAAATGTGATACTTATTGTATGGCTTTGGGATGATCCTTCTCTTTATACTTGGAATGGTTATCTCCCTGATATAGGTACTATACCTGTTGAATTTCCTAAATCCCAACGTTATGCCGTAGTTATTGGTGCATCTGATTCAACCATAACGGTGTCTGATCCTACATCTGGCAAAGTAATTGAATACACCTATGCTGAATTTGATAAACTCAACAAAAGT
>DBRO01000017.1:0-4619 GCA_002306005.1 Ruminococcus sp. UBA1366
TCCCCGCGGGGGGAGCGACCTTGTGCGCGTTCGTCCCTGCATAGCAGGGACCCATTTCAATCCACGCTCCCCGCGGGGGGAGCGACATCTATATAATCAGATGTATTATACAATATAGACATTTCAATCCACGCTCCCCGCGGGGGGAGCGACCGTAAACCAAACAAAATAAACTGCCTTATCTTGTCGATATGTGTTTATTATAACAAAGATCTTCACATTTTTCAAGCACTTGGGCAAAAAATCAGTACCGAACACTGCTTTTATGTTTCAATTCCCGTGCGAATCCCCCGGGGATTTTCTGTTCGCTTGGGGTTCGCACTAAAATATCAGCGCCTCTTGCGGGTCATATGTTGGCTTTGCACCGAAATGCTCAATCTTTGTCCGATAATTGTTCCCTAAGTTGTAAAATCTTAAGCTATCTTTACTCTCATCGATTTCTTTTTGAAGCATATTCTTTACAAAAACCAGTTCTGCCGCGTTCAAAGCACATTCAAAAACCGAATTCTGAACACGCTGTCCGTAGTTTACGCAAATTTTTGCAACTTTGCGAAGCCGCTTTTTTCCTGCGGCATTTTCTGTGTTGACATCATACGTTATCAGTACCAACATACCTTGCACCTACTTCCAGAAAAACGGCGGATAGCCGTCCAAATCACCGCGTAAAAATCGCGCCAAAAGCATTGCCTGCACATAGGGCAATAATCCCCATTCCATCTTTTCTTTCAAAAATGGGTGCGTAATCTGTTCGCGTTTGCGGCGCTGCCATGCCTGCAAGAATTCCTTCCTGCCCTCGTTCGTCAGCAGAACCCCGCCGTTTTCTTTTTCCTCAAAATCTGCCGGCACAATTTCGCCCTTGTTTATGGAAGTTAAAACAAACCGATCGGCAAACGGTGCACGAAATTCTTCCACCAAATCCAAAGCAAGCGATGCCCGCCCCGGCCGTTCTGTATGAAATACCCCTGCGTATGGATCCAGGCCAACCGTTTCCAGCGCATTGACGCACATCGTTGTCAGCAAGCTATAACTAAGCGAGAGCAGCGCATTCACCTTGTCTGTCGGCGGACGGCGGGAGCGCCCGTGATAAAAAAACTCCTCTTTTTGCCGTAAAATCATCTGATCAAACACGCTGAAGTACACGCTTGCCATTTCGCCCTCTAATCCGCGCAGGGAATCCGCCCGTTCTGCGGATTGTGCCGTCAGTGCAGCAGTTTTTAGGCTTTGAATCACCTGTTCAAACTGCTTGCTGTCCACGCGCATCGCATGATCGCGCAGAGCGCGGCTGACAACCGCCGCGCTGTTTGAAAGCTTTGCGCTAATCATCGTTCGTGCAATTTCAAGCGAACGCGTTTCATCATCGCAAACACGATACTGTTCCCGGCGCAACAAAATATTTCCATAAGCTTTGCCGGTTATTTTTGCAAGAAATCTGCCGGAGGGTTTTAAGAAGACCAGTGATTTGTTCATCTCGGCGCATTTGCCCATCAGCGCGGGGCTTGCGCCCAAATATCCAAACACTACCACGCTCTCTATCGTGTGCAGGGGAAGCCGTCCCGCAACAGCACCCTCTCGTTCAATTACAATGTTTTCCCCGTCCAAAGAAAGATAACTGTTTTCGTCCGTAACATACAACGTGTTCAGCAACTTTTTCATTCTATCTCTCCTCCATCCGCCGGTTCGTTTAACGAAGCCTGCACATAGGCTTTGGCAGAACCGCACCGCGGAAGTGCGGGCAGGCATAAATCCTTCATGGAACAAGCATTGCACGCTTTGGTTCGTTTTGCTTTCGGCACATACCCACGATGAGCATAGGTATGCATTTCCAAAAACAGTTCCCGCACGCGGCTCTTTAATTCCTCTGTCAGTTCTGCACGAAGCCGGCGGCGCGTCTGCGCATAAAACACCGCGCCCTGTAAAATTTCACAACCCAGCATTTCTTCCAAACAAACCGCCTGTGCCGCAAGCTGTAAAATGTCCATATCCTCGTCCTTAGGCGCACCGCGTTTGTACTCCACGGGATAGACTTCATAAAGTCCATCCCTGCCATGCAGGGGAACACCTTTTTTGCTTTTGCGGAACTCCACAATATCACATTCGCCGGAAGCCCCCAGCGTGCGCGAAAACACCGGAACCGCCCGCGAAATGATAACATCGCGCCGAGATTCGGAAGAATACGCGTCATGTGCCTTTTCGTGCAGAAATTGTCCTTCCATGGTGCGGGAATTTTCCTCCCAAAGCTGGTCAATGTGAATCAGCGCCCACTGCCGCCGGCAAAACGCAAAATGCTGGATTCCGGACAGCATGAGAAAATCTTCTTCCCTATATTCCATCGATAATTTCCGGTTCCAAACCTTCCAGAGGAGTTAAAACAATCTCATAATCCTCCGCGCTTTGTGCAATGGCTACGCCGTCTTTTCTTTTAGCCGTAACACTTGCATGCACCTTGGCTGAGGAATGCTCCCCAATTTTGTTGGGATGCACCCACCAGTAGATTTTCACGACCTCCATGCTGCCCTCCGGACGCGCCGAGGAACTGTCGTTGAGAAAAAGCGTCCGCAGTGCTTCCTTGAGTTTTTCTGCATCTTCCATTGAAAATCCTGTTTTTTCGGCAAGCTGCACATTGACAGCGCCCTTAATCTGATACAGTCCGAAGTCCACCATATGCTTCATACCCATGGTATCGGAGCTTTTCTGGTCGCCCGGCTCGCTGTTGACGCTTTTGGTAATCTGCATACTTTCAATGTCCACCGGATCCGCACTCACCGCCTGATGAATACTAACCGGTCCGCGCACGGCAATCGAAACGCCCTGCTCCGTATCGGAATCTTTTGCTTTTTTGCCGGCTTTAAAGGCAAAAACCTGTCCGAATGCCCGCACATCGTACCATTTTTCGCAGGCTTTTGCTGCATATTCCTCTCGCGTTTTCGTGCCGGTAATGGCTTTGGAACGATTGCTCAAACAATCATAGCCATCATCACTGCGCTCGTTCATCTGGACAAAAATGCTTTCGCCCATATCCTGCATCCGGTTGCGGATTTTCCGCTTAATGCTCACATCGGACATTTCCCCATGCCCGCTGTAATTCGTCCGCGGACGGTTGCCGTTCAGCGGGTCTCCGTTTGGATTTGCCTTCTTTACCGATACAAAGGCAACAAAATCAATTTTGTTCTGTAATACGCTCATAACTCTTTCCTCCTCATTCTGCATCCGTCTGCGCGGCTGCGGTTTCTTCGTCCGATTGGTCTTTCTTTTTATAAAGCTTAGCACGCTGATGGTAATAACCAATCAGGTACAGGTAACTCAAGCCGGAATCTAATTCTTCCGGTTCCATATTTAGCTGAAGCAATTGTTCAACAATTTCTTCTTTGGCTTCTCTTGGTCTCTTTTGACAAGGAATTGCAATTTTCAAATAATACGGATTGACCTGTTGCTCTAGAATCTTCCACGTGCTTGCCGGGTGGTTGACATATGCCTGCCAAAGCTTCACCGCACTTGTCTGCCGTCCCTTGTTCTTTTCATCCTTACTGAGCGCATACTGCTCCACATATTCGTACACTGCCAGCAGTCTGCCGAACTGATAACTTCTGTCCTTTTGCAAAACGTCCATGTCCATTCTCACATTCACTCCTTTTTCTGAAATTGCCTGCGGCTGTGCGGCAAATTTGGCAATCAGCGCACAAGCGGTGTTACGAACCCGCCAATAGTTCTTCTTGTAAGCAAGCGGATTGGATGCACTTCCAAACACAGCATTGACCAAATCTCGCGGCACTCTGCCGTTTGTAATCATGCAGTTCAGCAGACGCTGTTCCTGTTCCCTCAATATTTTGTCGTTGACTTCCATTATAGCGCGGTCGCCGGGCTGTTCGCGCTCCGTGCCATATGCACAGTTGACGATTTCATAAAAACTCGGCGTTTTAATCTTCGTTTTTACAAATTCGCCGTTTTTATAGAACGGGTATTCCCAATAGCAGGTGGAAAACCAGTCCTCAACTTTTTGCAGGAAATCGCTTGCTTTCAATTCCGCATAATAAGTAATGGAAAGCCGCCCCGGCGTTGCCGCCTCCAAAGATAAAATCAGAATATCATCATGGGGCGGTTCCAGTTTGCCGCGATATCCGGAAAGCACAGCTTTGAGCCATTCGCGATATTCCGGCTCGGTGTTCGGTACATTCTCCTCATCGGGGTCAGGTTCAAAATCCGTATGCCTGCCAAGGAGATTCGGCACAGGTGCGCCGTTGGGATTCCAGCAAACAAAGGTGCGGTCGCCCACACGCACGCCCTGATTGGCAATCAGCCATTTCAGCGCAAAGTGCGCTTTTTGGGAAGCCTCATAACTGATGCCCCCTGCCTGTTCGGCAGTGACAAACCGCCCGCGATAGGTAAACCCGCTGGCATCGTTTGCGCTTACCAGCTTTGCACCATAAGTTTTTTGAATAATCCCTTTGGGGTGATTTCCCGTGATGCCCGCAGTTTCTCCCTTTAAGTAGCACACATCCTGATGGAATGCCTGTTGTGATGCATAAAACCGCATATAGCTGTCAAACAGCGAACTGTCCCGCCAGCATTCCGATACCGGATGATCCGTCACCACGCTGAATCGGACAATCGCCTTTTCGTAT
>DBRO01000017.1:4635-10356 GCA_002306005.1 Ruminococcus sp. UBA1366
TGCTTTTTGCTGATATACCGGTACACCGCCCGCACTTTGGGGTGAAAATCCACCGATTCCGCCCAGCTTTTCAGTTGCTTTTCATATGCCGTGTATTTTTTCAGGGCATTTTTAGCTTCCTTGTCTGTTTGGCAGTAGTTTGCAAAATCCCCCGCGACATACGCAAGATTATCCGAAAGCGGATGGGGTGCCGTCCCGCTGGAACGCGACGCAGAGCTTTCCGTAACGGGAATCAAGGTCTTTTCCTGCTCTTCGGGAACCGCCTCCGCCTGCAAAAATTCGCCGTCTTCAGAAATCTGTATCTGCACCCGCGCTTTCACCAGCATATGCGAAACTACTTCCAGCGGCACGCCGCTGTAGGACGGATCACCGGCAAGCCGCGCATTGTTTTCATACGTTTGGTACAGCATTGCAAGCCAACTCATTGTAACTCCTCCTTTCTGTCATTCAAAATCCACCTGCCCAAATTCGCCCAGCCCTGTGAAATTCTCAATATCCTGTCCAAACGCTTTCATTTTCATTTCCCGTACGGGGCGCTGTGTGCATTCCGGCGGCGGTGCGAAATGGATGATACCGTGTTCCATTTTTGCACGCCAAAGCCGCACGGTGAGCATATCCTGTGTTTTTTCGTTGTATGCTTCATCCGGATAGGTAATGCCGTGGTACATCATGCCGAAATCCAGTTCCGGTGTGTCATCGTAAAAACCAGTTCCTTCGCCAAATTTTTCGGGAATCACATATGCCTGACACTCCCGCGTACCAAGATACACATCCCGCCTGCCGCCGCGTTCAATCATGCGCTTTGCAATCAGATAATGCTTGTTTTCGTTGCGGTCCTTTGCCAAATCCGGACGGTTTTCGTTCCAGATAAAACGCGCCCGCACCTGATACCGGCAGTCCCGCAGGTAGGTGTAGTAGGACAAATCATTCCCCCCGCTGAATTTGATGGGACGAATGCCTTTCGTTTCCGTCTGAATCCGGTTCATCACGCGCACGCTTTCCACAATCCAAATGATGGTTGGCTTCCAGTAAACGCTATGCAATACCCCCTTCATCGCCTCGTATGTGGGAATCTGATACGTCAGTTTTTCTCCGCCCGTTCTGGTTACCGGATCAGAAAACAACGCATAATCGCCGAATACTTCAAATTCCACTCTGTTCTCATGTTCCATAGAAAAACCTCCTTTCATTAAAAATCTTCGGTAATGACACCGGTTTCTTTATTGTAAGCCATGGGATTCAGTGTTAGCACCAGTCCGTTGGCCTCCAGTGTTATCATACCGAAATCCTTAAGCTTTTCAACCTGCCGGCAAAACAGTCCTACGCAGTATGGTTCTGCCTTTTTTAATGTTTGAAACGCAAATGCCTTGTCGTGCTTTGCTTTTTCGGAAAACAAATCCGCAATCAGCGCCGCCCCCTCGCCAAAGGGAACCAGCACATCAGTTTTGGCATCGTCATACACCTGAAACTGTTTGTGCGCGGTGTAAAACGACTGATGCAGTACAAAATCTTCCCACCCTGCTGTTCTTTTATTTTTGCCATTATAGGAGAGCAGAGAAGCCAACGTATCCTGCGGTTTTTCGACCGGATAATCCAAATATTCCGCCATGCCGGAAAAATACCGCTGATAATAGGTTTCTATCGCCGCAGAACCAAGCAGTCCCGCCGGATAAGCATCCGGATTCTTATGCCACAGCGAAAGTACCTGTATGGTTTTTTGCTTACCCGCTTGGATTTCCTTCAGAAAACCAAGCTGTTCGTTTTGCGCTTCCACAAGATAAACCGGACAGCATCCGGGATATTCCCCGCTCCGGTTACAACGCCCCGCCGCTTGTGCAATGCTGTGCAATCCCGCCGCAAACCGAATGACGGATTCAAAAGAAAAATCCACGCCTGCTTCCACCAGCTGGGTAGCCACACAAATGATTTTATCCCCGCCTTTACGGCTGGCATCCAGTCCATTTATAATAGTATCCAGCACCTGTTCGCGGTGCTTTTGACACATTTGTGTGGAAAGATGAAACACCTGTGCGCCGCCGATTCTCTGAAGCCCTTGCAGTTCTTCATAAAGCTTCCGCGCCTGTGCGGTGGTGTTGCAAATGACAAGCAGGGAGGTTCGCTCTTCCGCTACGGTACGGGCAAATGCTCCGATTTTTTCCAGCCCCCACCCGCCCCCGCCGGTTTTATCCACAATCTCCACGCGAGTAAAAATCTTCTGCTGTGCAGGGGTAAGCTGACAAAGCTCCGGATTCGGCGCATACTGCAAATGCAGGCTTTGTTCGAATTCCGGCTGGGTTGCCGTAGAAAGCACCACGGTCGTTTTGCAAACCGCCGAAAGAAAATTCATTGCCCGAACAAACAGCCCGGTGGTTTTAATCGGTAAGGACTGGACTTCGTCTAAAATGACCGTTGCGCCAATCAGGGACTGCATTCTGCGAATATCAGAAGTCTTGTGTGAAAACAGCAAATTTAACAGCTGATACAGCGTGGAAACCACAAACGGCTTGTCCCACGCGGCAAGCACCGCAAGCGTTTCCGCCTGTTCATTTTCATCCGGTTCCCCGTCCTCCTGCACCACATTGGAATGATGCTCCAAAATGTCGCCGCTGGATTCCAAAAACTTGTGAAACACCTTGCGGTTCTGGTCAATCACCGTCAGCAGCGGAATGATAAACACAATCCGACGCTTTGTTCGAGAAAATATCTCGTTATGCCGCAGTGCGTAACGCAAAGCGGCAAGCGTTTTCCCCGCACCGGTCGGCAAACTCATGCGATAAATTCCCATTGCACGTTCCGCGGCGGCAAGGCACTGCGCTGAGAAATCACTTCGCGCAAGGTTGATCGGAGAATCAGAATCCGGCAAATCCTGAAGTTTGCGCTCCAGATATACCCGATTGCTGTGCCAATACGCAAAGTCCGTCTGCCTTTGCGGAAATTTTCCCTTCGCCTCAAATTCCGCCGTATCCCGCCTGTCGCCGTCTATCACCGCCGAAAGCACCAGTCGGGCCAGCATACCAAAATGAAAGTTCTTTTTGTCTAGCGCACGAAAAGCCGCACCGGTTACAATTTCCGTTACTTCCTCAACGCTTTTTTCAAAAAGCGCATCCAGCTCTGCCGGTGAAAACTCCTGCTCAAACGCCGCCTTCGCCTCAGAAAATTCAATCTCCTGCCGATCATATTTTGTTCGGTACAAAAATCCGTTTCTGCGGGTTTGGGGTTCTGCCGGATCAAATTCCCCGTGGTGGGCGCCGCAGGCATACATCAAAACTTCCGCAGTGAGGCGGCGGTAGGAATCCCCGCTGTGCCAGCGTTCTTCTGCCCATATAACCCCTTGAAATGTATGAATCACACTGCCGCGCACCACTTCCTCGCCATTGGCGGCACGCTCCAGATAGTTTTGGTATTTCTCGGTGTATTTTCCGCAGTCGTGCAGAACGCCGGCAAGAAATCCGGTTTTACCCAAGCCAACGGGTGCTAAGGTTGCCTCGGCATACTGCGCAACGGTGCGAAGATGCTCTCGCAGTGGTTGTTCTCTGCGGGTGTCCTCCTTTATCATAAGGTGTGCTAGATATTGCATTCAATTCTCCTTTCCTATTTTGTTATTATAATTATATCGCATTTGAGCTAAGCGGTCAATCGCATTATTTTACAATTTTTCAAAGATAATTTTGGACATATTAACGATATTCTGTCGAAAATCTACAAATTAGTGCAAATAAGCGCACAAATTTCACTTTACTTTTTGCTTGATATTCTGTATAATAAAACTGTCATGGATGGCACAGCATCCTGTGGATTGAAATCTATTTTGTTATTATAGTGTAGTACAAAGCCCCGCATGGGGGCGCAAGCAAAAAAGTCCGACTGCTCAGCCGGACTTTTTTTGCTACCTTATATAAAAACAGCGCCCGCACACGGCGAACGCCTTTTTCATTAGCCTTCCAGAATTTTTACATAGAAACGCCGGCTGCGCGGGCCGTCAAATTCACAAAAATAAATCCCCTGCCAAATGCCCAGCAGCAGTTGGGCATCCGCCACAAGCACTTGCGTGGAACAGCCCAGAAAACTGGATTTCAAATGGGCAGGCGTGTTGCCCTCCGCATGGCGGTAATCCACAGATTGCGGAAACAGCCGGTCAATGGCAAGCAGCATATCCCGCACGACGTCGGGGTCAGCGTTTTCATTGATGGTAATGCCTGCGGTGGTGTGCGTGGTATAAATCACACAAAGTCCGTCGGTTATCCCACTGCGCGAAACCGCCTCCTGAACCTGCTGCGTGATATTGTAAAACTGCTCTTTTTCTGTTTTTAATGTAAATTCGTAAATCACGGCACTTCTCCCCTTTTATAAATGATATTTTTCGTTGACGCCTCGCGTCAGGAGGACTTCAGTCCGACAGAAAATTTCTGATTTCTAGCTTGGATTACAAGCTTACTTATAGTCAGTATACCACCAAAGCATTGAAAAATCAATCGTACAAACTTTTTGCGGAGCGGTTCTTATGGAGAATTTGCGCTGAGGAATTTGTGATTGTTGCCGAAAGCAATGTGGTTTTTTCGGAACGCCCCGCGGAATTCTTGACTTTTTTTTCGCAATCCGTTATACTTTGTTTAGATTTGCCGGAATTTTCGGCGTAAAATTAAAGGAATATACAGGATTTATGCGCTTTTATGCTTATGGAATTACCGATACGGGAAATGTACGCTCTCACAACGAGGACTGCGTTGTGCTGGGCGCAAATGTGCTGACAGAGGGCGATGACACGGCGTTTCTCACCATGCCCTTTTTGGCGGCGGTTTGCGATGGCGTGGGTGGGATTTCCGGCGGTGAAGTTGCCGCAGGGATGTGTGCGAAAATGCTTGCACAGACAAATTATTCATCCCAAACGGATTTAACCGCGCTGGTCAAATCCATTCACACGGCGATAAAAAAACGTGGGGATGCGGACGAAGCTTTCCAGAATATGCAAACCACACTTATTTGCCTTGCCGTGGACGAAACCGGCAGGGCGCGTTGTGTCAACTGCGGCGACAGCCGGTTGTTTCTGCATAAAAACGGTGTGACAAAGCAGATTTCCACCGACCACACGCTGGCACGATATTTATATGAGGCGGGAAAAATCGACCGCACAGAAATGCACCACAGTCGTGAGTCCAACGTGATTACCTCCGCTTTGGGTATTAGTACGCAGGAGCCGGCGATTGACATTACCTCTCTGCCGCTGGACGGCACGGGCGATGAGGCGGTCATTCTCTGTTCGGATGGGGTTTCTGACTATGTGGATGCAGACGAAATAGAAATCTGCATGGGACTGGATGCGCCGTTTCGGGATAAAATTTCCGCGCTGTTTGAGCTTGCGCTCGACAAGGGAAGTACGGACAATCTCTCCATCATCGGGCTGATGAACGCGGAGAATTTTCAATAAAAACAGAAAGAAGTCTGAATTTTGGAAGTTACACAACTGACACAAACCCAACAGGCGGAATTGTTAGAACGTCTGCGCGGGTACACCATCTGTGATGCACACACGCATATTTTTCCCGCAAAAATCGCCGCCCGTGCGGTGGAATCCATTGGGGATTTTTATGGCTTGCCGATGTTTTTTCAGCACGGTACGGCGGATGAATTGCTTGAAAGCGGCTCTAGGTTTGGCATTAAGAATTATCTGGTTTGCTCTACGGCGACAACCGCCCATCAGGTGGAGAGCATTAACAGCTTTAT
>DBRO01000051.1:0-1569 GCA_002306005.1 Ruminococcus sp. UBA1366
TATTCTGGACAGTGCAAATATTGAATATGTAAAATGGGATATGAACCGCCAGCTGACTGAGGCCGGCAGTACTGCCCTGCCCGCAAACCGTCAACGCGAAATCTGGCACCGCTATGTTTTGGGCGTTTACGATCTGATGGAACGGCTGGTAACGGATTATCCCAATTTGTTATTAGAAAACTGCTCCGGCGGCGGTGCGCGGTTTGACCCCGCCATGCTGTATTACAGCCCCCAAATCTGGACTTCCGACGATACGGACGCGATAGAGCGGCTGAAAATCCAGCACGGCACATCCCTAGTGTACCCCTGCTCCGCGATGGGCGCGCACGTTTCCGACTGCCCAAACCATACCGTGGGCAGAACCACGCCTTTCTCTACCCGTGCCGACTGCGCATTAGTGGGAACCTTCGGCTACGAGCTGGATATTACAAAGATTTCTCAGGAGGACCGCGACCGGATTCCGCAGCAGATTTCCGAATACAAAAAATACAGCGCACTGGTGCGCGGAGGCGACCACTACCGCATTGGCAATGTTTTTGCAGACAGCAGCTGGGATGCATGGATGTTTGTAGCAAAGGACAAATCCGAGGCTTTGTTTGAATATGTACAGGTGCTGGCACGGGCAAACCACAAGTCTCGCAGAATCCGCCTGAAAGGACTGGATCCGGATGCATGGTACTTCCGTGAGGACAAGCCGGACGAAAAAATCTCCGGTGCGGCTCTCATGTACGCGGGGATCATTGTTCCNNNTGCGGGAATTGTGCTATCTGATACTTGTTTTTCCCACTAAAATATAGTATGCTTAGAATAAGAATTGGGCGGACGTAAAAAACCGCCTGATTTTTCACCAGAGAATGAAAACGTTCTCACACAGAAAGGATTTTGCTGATGAAAAAAACAAAGCTTCTTGCCGTGCTGGTTGCCTCCGTCATGACGGTCGGCGTTGCCGCATCGTGCAGTGACAAGGACAGCAGTTCCAAAGCCGGAACTGCCAATCCGGACAATTATATGAATCCCGAACCGGTGGATACCGGATTTGAATGGAGCAACGTCACCATTGGCGGCGGCGGATATGTGCCGGGCATTATTATCAATCCCACGGAGGAGGGCGTGATGTACGCCCGCACCGATATGGGCGGTGCGTATCGTTATAATAAGGAAACCCAAAGCTGGGAGAGCATTACCGATTTTATCGGCGGGGACGACTGGAACTTAAACGGCGCGGAAAGCATTGCAACCGACCCGATTGAACCCAACCGTGTCTACATGGCGCTGGGAACCTACTCCAATTCCAATGGTGCGATTTTATACTCCTATGATTACGGCGATAACTGGACGCGTGTGGATCTGCCCTTTGGCAACGGCGCGAACGAAGTCGGCAGAAGTACCGGAGAACGCCTGATGGTGGACCCGAACGATAACAGCATTATCTATTTCGCCACGAGAAATTCCGGTTTGTATGTTTCCAAGGATTATGGGCAAAGCTGGAACCCTGTGGAGAGTTTCCCGACCGAGGGCGGATATATGGAGGAAGGCTACAACATTGGTTTAACATGGGTTGCCTTTGAT
>DBRO01000051.1:1623-1877 GCA_002306005.1 Ruminococcus sp. UBA1366
GTTGCCAATCCCGTCTGCGCTCAGCGACCGAATCAAAGCTTCAAACCCCTTCGCGGCGCGGTGATGAACGGTTATTTATATGTGACGTATTCTAATAAAGTCGGCCCTAACGGTCTGACCTACGGTGCATTGCAGAAATATGACATTGCCGCAGGCACATGGGAGGAAATTACGCCAATTGATATTTATTGCGGCATATGCGGGCTTTCTGTGGACGAAACCAACAACCTGCTGGTGGTTTCCACGCTGGATTT
>DBRO01000051.1:1924-3261 GCA_002306005.1 Ruminococcus sp. UBA1366
CCTTGGCTGGACTGGAACGGTACGCCGAAAGTCGGCTGGTGGATTAGCGGCGTTGCCATAAATCCGTTTAATCCGGATGAAGTTTACTACGGTACGGGCGCAACGATTTTTAAAACCACAAACTTCACCAAAGCCGATACGGAAAAGGTGAAAATTGAAGTTGCGGTTAAAGGACTGGAAGAAAACGCAATTTTTGATTTCGTTTCGCCAAAGGGAGACGGCGCGCCGGCACTGTATTCCATCATGGGGGATTTGGACGGCTTTAAACACCAAGATGTGGACACCGCGCCGGAATCCTTATTCGGCGAATTGAAATGCACCTCCATTGATACTGCCGCGCTGGACTACAACATTGTTGTGCGGACGGCATCCAACGACGATAAACGCATTTTTTACAGCACAGACGCTGCGGAAACCTGGCAGGCAGTTTCATCCCTGCCTGAAGACACAGAAGCTTCCGGCGGCGGTCAGGCAGTGCTTTCGGCGGATGGAAAAGTCCTGCTTTGGGCGCCGGCAGGTGCGGGAAAAGGTGTTTACCGCACCGAGGATTGGGGTAAAACATGGACACTCTGCGAGGGACTTAGTTCTTCCTCCTCCATGCTGGAAGCGGACAAGATGAATCCCGATGTGATTTATGCCGCCAATGACGGCGTGTTCTACAAATCCACGGATGCGGGTAAAACCTTTACCAAACTTGCGGATATTTTGGTCACTTCTTTTGATATGGATGCCTGCCCGGATACGGAAGGCGATATCTGGCTGGCTCTCGGATCGGGCGGCGTGTATTATCTTAACGGCAATGACGGCACACTGACGCGAATTTCCGACAGTGTCACACAAGCAGATGCCATCGGCCTTGGCAAGGCAAAGAATGACGGTGACTACATGGCGCTGTATATTCTGGGAGAAGCCAACGGCGACGGCTATGGGGTGTATCAGTCCCTTGATAAGGGCGTTACTTGGACACGGATTAACGATGACACCGAAAAATGGGGCAATGTGAACAAGAACATTTCCGGTGACCCGAAAGTTTACGGACGAGTGTATGTCAGCACAAACGGCCGCGGCATTATCATGGGTAATGTTGCGGAATAACATCACATAAAAACGAAGCTGCTGCAAATCATTTTGTATGGTTTGCAGCAGCTTTTTCGTTTGAATTTGTCCGTACCTAGCTCCGTTGTAACATCCACTCCCACGGGAATGGTAATCGTCTGCTCCTCGCCGGTAAAGGTGTAGGAACTTTCCGTACTATCCTGTCCGCCCTGCATTTGTCCGCCGCCCTGCGGGAAACTACCGCTGCCGGATTCATCGCCGGAAGAACCATCCGGCATACT
>DBRO01000051.1:3267-9488 GCA_002306005.1 Ruminococcus sp. UBA1366
TTCTGTCCATCCGATGCAGAATCATCGCCGGAATCGGAATCCGATTCGGATTCCACGGCACTGTCGTTTACGGTAGCCAAAGAAAGCGTGACCTCGTTTCCATTCAGGCTTTCAATCTGCCCGTACACATAGGTTGCCTCCGTGCTTTCTTCCTTGTCGGAACAGGAAGAAAAAGCAGCTAAAAATAGTGCGGCTGTTGAAACTGCTACAATCCCCTTTATTATTCGTATCACAAATGAACTCCCTCCCATTATTCCGCACTGAGCGCATCCACCGGCACCAGCCGCGAAGCTTTCCACGCAGGATAAAAGCCGAACACCGTTCCGGTTATTACGGCAAATACCAATGCAAGCAACGCACCGTTGGCGGAAAGCTCCACCCGAATGTCAAATTTCTCAAAGATCGGTGACACGCCAAAGCTCAAAAGTACGCCCAGCACACCGCCTACTACGCTTATCGAACACGCTTCAAACAAAAATTCCAATAAAATATCTTTCTTGGAACTTCCAATGGCTTTTAAAATACCAATTTCACGCGTGCGCTCCTGCACGGACACAAAAAGTACATTCATAATACCAATGCCGCCGATGATAAACACAATGCCCGCCATTGCAATCAACATCATAGTCAAAATATCGTTGGATTTACTTGCGGCTTCCATTTTGCTGCCCGCATCGGAAATTGTAAACTCCGCATTAGGGTAGTTTTCTGCCAGCACGGTCTGAATGTTTTCAATGGTCTGTTCGTTCGCCTCCACATCATCGGCAATGACCGTAATGGAGGGGCTTAAATCCGTACCCGTCAGGTATTTTATGCCTGTGGTATAGGGAATAAATATTGCATCGTCCGCGCTGATACCGGACGAAACCGTGCCTTGCTTGGACAGCACGCCGTTCACCACATATGGCCGGTCGTCTATGTAAATCTTGCTGTCATAAGCAGCTTCCACACTGNNTTCATACTATTGTACAATGAAATAGAATACACAGACGAATGGGCACATTCTATTGAAAAGCAAGGAAAACGAAGATGAAAATCATAGATTTAACGCATTTTATTTCTGAAGATATGCCGGTTTATCCCGGCACGGAAGGCCCAACATTTGCTCCTGCTAACACCTATGAACGGGACGGATTCAAAGAAACGCGCATGTCCCTATTCACCCATACCGGGACGCATATGGATCCGCCGGCGCATTTGTTTGAAGGATTCCGCACATTGGATCAATTCCCGGTTACGCATTTTATTGGCAAAGCGCTTGTGATAGATTGTTCCGATTTAACCGAGGGACAGACCATCACCATGCAGCATCTTCACCGGCAAAAGAAACTGGCGGATCAGGCGGAATTTCTGCTCTTTTCTACCGGCTGGGAAGCTTTCTGGGGTACAGAAAAATATTTCGGCAATTACCCCTGTATAGATACGGAAGTGGTGGATTATCTGCTGGACAGCAAGAAAAACGGTATTGGGCTGGATACCATCAGATTGGATCCCATTGCCGACCAAAACTTAACCTTGCACAAAAGAGTGTTGAGGAACAACCAAACTGTGATTATCGAAAATCTCATGAATCTTCGCCGGTTGGGTAGCGAGCTCTTTACCCTGTGTGCGTTACCGCTAAAACAGGTAGATTCGGATGGTTCTCCCGTGCGCGCCATAGCCATGTTGGAGAAATAAGCTGTTCGTTTCAAAGATCAATATCATGAAAGAGTAAGGTGGAATTACAATGCCCGAACGGATGCCGGCTTTATTTATCGGTCACGGCTCACCGATGAACGCGATTGAAACCAACGAATATGCCAAAGCATGGGAAGCACTCGGCAAACAGCTTACCAAGCCGAAAGCTATTCTGTCTGTATCCGCACATTGGTTTACCAAAGGAACAAGAATCACAGATGCAGAAAAACCAAGAATGGTCTATGATATGTACGGATTTCCGGATGCCCTGTACCGTGTTGCTTATCAACCCGAAGGTGCGCCGGAACTAGCGCGAAAGGCCATTACACTTATTAGCAAAGCCGTCACGGTTGATAACAGTTGGGGCATTGACCACGGCACATGGTCTGTTCTCTGTAGAATGTTTCCAGATGCAGACATTCCGGTGTTCCAGCTTAGCGTAGATGCTAACGCCGATGCCCAAACGCATTTCCAAATTGGACGCGAACTCGCGCCCTTGCGCGAGGAGGGTGTTATGATTTTCGGCAGCGGAAATGTAGTACACAATCTTTCCCGCGTGAACTGGGAAATGGCGGGCGGCTACCCATGGGCAACAGCATTCGATCAATATATTAAGAATCAGATGGTTTCCGGAAACTATGACGGCGTTTTACAGTACAAAAAAGCCGGACCGTCAGCGGCACAGGCTTTTTATACCCCGGATCATTTTAATCCTCTCTTATATGTTTTGGGTGCCGCAGATGAAAAAGACAAGCTTATGGTTTTCAATGATTCGTGTACGCTGGGTGCGTTATCCATGACAAGTTATCTGTTTGCATAGTTTCGATACAAACGACCTGGCGCAGCGGCAAGCAAGATATTTCCCATTTTGTTTTACAGTCCAAAAGAAAAACAGCCTTGAAGCGCCGTTAATACAGGCGCTTGAGGCTGTTTGTTGTTTTTCTAAAAGCGTAATAATTTTCAATGGCAGAGCGGATACAGTTCCAACTCTAGTTATAAATTCTTGTCAAAATCGCACCCCTTCTTTCTGATGGATACCTACGAATCTTCAGTGAACAGAAAGAGAAAATCATTTTATGAAAAGGCGCATTTGTTGTGGTGATTTGGATTTCATCGTCACAAAAACCGGGAATTCAAATGGCAAGGACTAATAAAAAATCTTTTCCGGTGTTTTTAATTCGGACACCGTCGTTGTGCTGCCAAAAGAAGCTCTGGCTACGATGACGTCTTGTTGATCTGGAATATGTTCAAAGCAACCGCCGCTATTCTTTTTCGCTTGCAAAATTTCCGGGGCGGCACCAATTGTGGTGTCCGACGTTGTTGCTGCATAATATGCAGCAATCGCGCAACTATTGACAACAACCACCGCCCAAGGCGATTCGGCAAAGGACGGATCCAAANNNTGCTATCATATCCATAAATACCGTCCTCAATGCAAATCCCCTGTGAAGTCAGCAGTGCAACTTCCCTGGAAAAGGCACGCAATACCGTTTCGGCATTCTGATTTACATGATCCAATTTTACGCTCTTAATATAATGAAACAGTTGCGGAATCAACAGCGCAGAAAGCACACCAATAATCGCTATAACAACAATTAACTCCACCAATGTAAACCCTTTGCTCGTCCTTTTCATAAACTCCTCCGGCATTTAAACCATACTTTTGGTGTGATCCGTACAAAATTTTGCATACTTGTTAGGGATATTATATAGTTTTTGTCGAATCGTGTCAATTGCATGCGGCAAATTGTAACCATCTTGTAATCTATTCAAATGTGAGCTTTCTAGTACAAGCGCTGCCAATCCATCCTTGAAATGTTCTCTATAAAAGTACAGCAACAACTTACAAAAGCAAAATATATAAATATACAATATTTTGCTTGACAAGCACTGCAAAAAGCGTTATACTATTTATCCGGCGCAAAATACAGAAGGGAGTTGGCTGGCAGTGGCGGGAAAATCAAATCAAGGCGGAAAGCCCGGCACCAAGCTGATTTCCGAAAACCGGCAAGCACGGCACAATTATTTTGTGCTGGAAACGCTGGAGGCGGGCATCGAGCTGGTCGGCACGGAGGTGAAGTCCCTGCGAAACGGCGGGGTAAACTTGCGTGACAGCTGGTGTTCCATTGACGAGGGCGAGATTTTTGTGAAAGGCATGCATATTTCGCCTTACGAGAAGGGCAATATTTTCAACCGTGACCCATGGCGGGAACGCAGGCTACTGTTGCATAAGCGGGAAATTCTGCGGCTGTTTGGGAAAGTGCGGCAAGAGGGTCTGACACTGATTCCGCTTTCGCTGTATTTTAAAAATTCGCGAGTGAAAGTTGCGCTGGGGTTGTGCAAGGGCAAAAAACTTTACGACAAGCGGGACGACATAGCAAGAAAAGACGCAGACCGCGAAATTGACCGCGCCATGAAAGAGCGGCAAAAATAACAAAAACGGGGGCGTAACGGCTTCGACGGGGATTCTGAAGCAGAATAAGCGAGCAGAGCAGCATGGACTCTTTAATCCCGTGTACGTTTTAAAATTAAACGACAAAGATAATTTTGAATTAGCGGCCGCCTAGTCGGCTGCTCGTCCTGCCGGAAAGGATCACGGTTCCGGTTTGGGCGTCGATGAGTGATGAACGTCTGTGGGGGTTGCCCGTGACTTGCAGATGTATTAGCGGGCTGCCGAAGCTTGGCGCGTGTCTGTTTGCGCCTTGCCAAGGGAGATTACAATAATAGACTACGCTCGTAGAAAGTTCTGTGAACGGGTTTTCGGACACGGGTTCAATTCCCGTCGCCTCCACCATATTAGCACCCTAATTTTGATACAAAATTAGGGTGCATTTATTTTTGTGCAAACAACGCTGTTACGGTATTTGCTCTCAATTCAGAAACGATAGGTCTGATATGTGAAGTGATTCTGAAACGATAGGGGGTGCAAAATTCAATTCCGGAACGATAGGTCGAAGTATTCGTTTTTTTATTGAATTTCCGTGAAAAAAGGGTGCATTTGCAAAAATGTCATAAAAATATGTTGAACATTTTAACAACAGCAAGATATTAGAATAAATACACCAAACAGAAAAAAAGGAGGTTCATTACAATTATACGAGTTAAACAAGCCCATTTTTTGAAGCGAAGATATTTACAAAACTCTGAAACAAAATTATCCGCAGATACAAAGTACATAAATAAAAAACACTGGTTACCTTTAGACAATTCAGCAATTATTCATCTGGCGTCACGCTGCAAAGGATACACCAATACATTTCGCCTTGCCGTAACATTAAATGAGAAAATCTGCCCGGAAACGCTGCAATCGGCAGTCAATCATATTACACCGCGTTTCCCGGCAATTGTTGCAGGAATTCACAGCCATGCTTTGCCCTATATGGAAGCAAGTGCGGCAAATATTTCTTTTGAATATCTGATACAGCAGATAGCAGTACAGATAAATGAACAGACAGATTCAAAGCATTTAAGTAATATGATTTCTGCAAATGTCCGCATACAAAGTTCTGTATTTTATCGTATTCTGCCATTACTGATAAAGAATTTTCTGCTGCATTTGACTTTTCGGCTGTACGGGGAACGAAACTCTTGTCTGAGCTTTTCTAATTTGGGAGAAATAACATATCCGAAAGAATTAGAACCTTATATTTATGATACAGAATTTTTGCTTACTCCAAGAAAAACCTCTGCATATAACTGCAGCGTAGTTTTATACAGCGGAAAAACCTGTATCAGTTTTACCAGGAAAGGAAATAATCATGACTTAGAAGAATATTTCTTCGATATTCTTGAAAACATAGTTGAAACTCATCGAAAAGGGCTGAGTTGATATCTGCACTTTTGTGCCTTGGATTTCTCTAATCCGGTACTGCTTGTGTTTATAGATACTAATAGACTGGAACTTTGATTTTCCGCAATTAGATACACTGTTAACAATACCAATCTCATGGTCTGGTACATCTCACAATACTCCAGACAACTACACCGTAAATATCATAAAAACAGTGCTGTCATTTATAACTACCCAGATTTACATATTCCCATACCGGAAAATATGTATCAAAAATATTTGATAGGACATGCACAGCTTGGTTATGCGATGACTTTTCGACAATAGAAAAGTATCTAATTCGATCTCTTTCACGTATTCTAATACGATTTCTTATCAGATTATATAGTTTAACTGTTTCATCACTAGCGTACTGACATATTGATTTTTGAATTAATTTATGGTATAATTCACATATCAAATATGAGAGGGGTTCAGCAATGTCAAAAACAAAGAAATATGTGGTTCAGCTTACAGACGACGATGTCAGGTACCTTAAAAAACTTCGAAAAAAGAAGAGTACATCTCAGACTATCGCAAACCGCTGTAATATTTTACTGGCAATGGATGAAAATCATCCTCCTGCAAAGACTTATGACCAATGCATAATGGCTTGTGGTGTAAGCCGTGCCACCATAGCTTCAACCGTTAAACTGTATGTAGAGAAGGGAATGGACGAGACGCTTAAACTCAAACGAAGCGTTAATTCCGATAA
>DBRO01000053.1:0-18902 GCA_002306005.1 Ruminococcus sp. UBA1366
CTTCGCCCGCCGTTTTTAATCTCCGCCGTAATCACCGATGCACCGGAATCAATCGCATTCTCCAGCAGTTCTTTCACAACAGAAGAAGGGCGGTCGATGACCTCCCCCGCCGCAATCAGCTCCGCGACTTCCTTGCTCAGCACATGGATCTTGCTCATGTTCCGCCCCCTAAAATCAGTTCAAATACCGCAGTAAATCCCGCACAAATTCGCGCAGTTCGCTGTCGGATAATTCATCTATATTGGTTTTACGCAGTTTTTCCGCTACCACGCTCTGCCCGATTTTCTCAAAGCTCAGCTGTGCGGTGCCGTCCTCCCGCGACTGCGAAAGCGCCGACTGTGCCGCTGCGTTTTCTTCTTCCAGTACCTGTAACAGCTCCCGTGCGCGGGAAATAATCTTCGGCGGAAGTCCCGCAAGCTTTGCAACCTCAATGCCGTAGCTTTGATCCACCCCGCCGGGAACAATTTTTCGCAAAAAACGAATCCCGTCCGCGCCTTGTTTCACGGCAACGCTGTAATTTCGCACGCCGACAAGCTCCTGCTCCAACCCGATTAATTCGTGGTAGTGCGTGGCGAACAACGTTTTGCAGCCCAGCCCACGGGAAGTGGAAATGTATTCCGCTACCGCCCTTGCGATGCTGATGCCGTCAAACGTGGAAGTTCCTCTGCCCACCTCGTCTAAAATGACAAGGCTTTGCTTGGTTGCATTTTTTACAATTTCCGCGACCTCACTCATTTCCACCATAAACGTGGACTGCCCCGCCGTTAAATCATCGGATGCCCCCACGCGGGTGAAAATCCTGTCCACAACGGAAATTTTTGCGTATTCCGCCGGCACAAACGAACCCGTCTGCGCCATCAGCACAATCAGCGCCACCTGCCGCATATAGGTGGATTTTCCCGACATATTCGGTCCAGTAATAATCGACATCCGGTTTCCGCCCGTGTCCAGATAGGTATCGTTCGGAACAAAAACCTCATCCTTCTGCATGAGTTCCACCACGGGGTGACGGCCGTTTTTAATATCAATCACGCCGTCAATTGCAATTTCCGGACGGGTATAGTTGTAGTTTACGGCAATCCACGCAAACGATGCCAGCACATCCGCCTGCGCTACCGCCGCCGCAGTTTTCTGCACCAGCATCAGCTGAGTTGCCACAAAATCCCGCAATTCCGTGAAAATTTCTGCTTCTAGGCTGATAACTTTATCACTCGCGCCTAGAATGGTATTCTCGGCGGTTTTCAGCTCATCCGTAATAAACCGCTCACAGTTTGCCAGCGTTTGCTTTCGTACATACTGCTCCGGCACCTGCGCGTAATAGGATTTCGTGACTTCGATATAATATCCAAACACGCGGTTGTAGCCGATTTTCAGTGTTTTAATTCCGGTTTTTTCACGCTCGCGCTGCTCAATATCCTCAATAATTCCCTTGCCGCCGGAAATAATATTCCGTAGTCCGTCCAGCTGTTCGTTGAAGCCGTCCTTAATCACACCGCCGTCCTTAATATTGGCGGGCGGTTCGTCCACGATAGCATTTTCCACAAGATTGGAAACCGCCTCAAGCGAGGAAATTTCCCGTTCCAGTGCCGCCAGCAGCTTGGAATCCTCCGAAACGCTCCGGAGTAATTCTTTAATCCGCGGCAGGCGAAGCGCCGTCAGCGAAAGCGCTTTTAAATCACGCGGGGATGCCGTTTTATAAATTACCCGCGTCATCAGGCGCTCCAAATCATAAACGCCGGAAAGCTCCTCCTGCAATTCTCCCAACGTAACCGGACTGAGTGCAAGCTGTTCTACCGCCTCATGTCGCGCAATAATCTTTGCCGGATTCACCAAAGGCTGTTCCAAAAAAGCTTTCAGCATCCGCTTGCCCATGGAGGTTTTTGTTTTGTCCATCACCCAAATCAGCGAACCCCTGCGTTCTTTATTCCGTAGGGTTTCCACGATCTCCAGATTGCGGCGCGCCGTGTAACCCACCGTCATCATCGGCTCCGCATCATGCTGAGTGATTTTTGTAAACCTGCCCGCCGCTGCCTTTTGGGTTTCGGAAATATAATAAAACAGCCCCGTAACCGCTTTTGCACCCAGCGAATCTTCCTCCAGTCCCAACGCCGCATAGCTTTCCGCATGGAACTGCGAAAAAATCCGCTGTGCGTGGCTTTCCGGTTCAAAATTCTCCCCATCCAACAGTGAAACACTGGTTTTGAGTTTTTCACGCACAAACGCGCCCGCATCCTTCATGGTTAAAAAGCCATCGTTGATTAAAATTTCCGCCGGCTCAAATCGCGAAAGCTCGTTGATCGCCTCACTCTGCGCGGCGGTTCCCGAAAAGCAAAACAAATGCACCTCTCCCGTAGAAATATCCGCAAAGCAAAGCGCACAGTCCTTATTGTTTTGGGCGTAGAAGGCACAAATGTAATTGTTCGATGTTTCGTCCAGCAAACTGCTTTCAATCAGCGTGCCGGGCGTTACCACCCGCACGACCTCCCGCGTGACAAGCCCTTTAGAAAGCGCCGGATCGCTTGTCTGTTCGCAAATGGCGACCATGTAACCTTTTTCAATCAACCGTTTTAAGTAAATATCACAGGCATGAAAAGGGACTCCGCACATGGGAGCCCTTTCCGACAGACCGCAGTCCCTGCCCGTCAATGTCAGTTCCAGCTCCTTGGCGGCAATCAGCGCATCTTCAAAGAACATCTCATAGAAATCCCCCAGCCGGAAAAACACAATGTGCTTGGGGTATTTGTCCTTGACCTCAAAATACTGCTGCATCATGGGAGAAAGCTTTTCTTTTTCCGCTTGAGCCAGATCCATAACGATTTTCCTTTCGTCTATAAATTACGGTTCGTGAAGGTGCTCTTTTTTGCACTTGTGCCATGGAACCATGGCAACACTTTTCTTGCGAAAACTGTTGCCTGATTTTCCTTTCGTCTGTCAATTGCCGTTTGCCTTGTGCAAAAAAGCGAAACGATTAATGACAGCCAGAGCAGCCCGCACAGCCGCTTTCCGAACAAGAATGCGGTTTTTCTTCCGGACAAGTCATCGGGTCTTCGCCATTTGCCGCCATGGTGATGATATAGTTGATGGATTCCAGCACCTTATCAATGTTATCCTTGGTGGTGTTGTAAGCCTGCATACTTTCGTTGCTCATGATTTTTGCATAAACCTCACGCAGTTCCTGATTAAGCGCCGCGACAGTTTCCTCGTTTTTCTCTTCCGCTGATTTGGACATCTCGCTGTTCAAATTCATGCGTTTTAAATTAAATTCACCGATCAAATCCTGCAAAACCTGATCGTTATCGCTCTGTTCTTTTGCCGTAACAAACGCAATGTAGCGTTCGTCCTCCTGTAAAGCCTTGCCCAGCTGTCTGGTAATTTCAATCACGTTCATAAATAATTTCCTTTCTGTATTTCAACGGCTTAAATCCGCTGTAACCTCGCCCCGAAGCGCCCAATTGTACGCTCCTGTTATCTTCACCGGAACAAAATCCCCAATCAGCGCGGCATCTCCGGCAAATTCCGCGATGAGATTTTCGTCAGTATGTCCGGTTAATAAACCGGGTTCTTTTTCGCCGTCCACAAGAACCCTGCGTGTGGTTCCCACAAACCGAGAAAGCCACGCCTGCGCGACCTCTCGCTGTGCATGAAGCAGTTCTTGCAGCCAAAGACCTTTTGTTTTTTTGTCAATGCCATCAGCAAGCAGCGCGGCTTTTGTACCGCGGCGCGGAGAGTACACAAACGAATAGATATTATCGTACTTGACATACTCACAAAGCGCCTTGGTTTGCAGGAACTCCTCATAGGTTTCCCCAGGAAAGCCCACAATAATATCCGTGGAAAAAGAAAAATCCGGTGCTTTTTCACGGGCATACGCCACAATTTTTAAATAATCCGCCACAGTGTACCGCCGGTTCATCAGCGCAAGAATTCGATCCGAACCTGCCTGCACCGGCAAATGCAAATGCTTGCAAACGTGTCGGGATTCCAAAATGGTATCAATCAGTGCCGGCGTNNTCATCCAGCCGCCGCAGCAGCGCGGGAAATCCATACCCATAGGAATTAACGTTCTGCCCCAGCAGGGTGATTTCCTTGTAGCCGGCTTCCACCAGCGTCCGCACCTCGCGTTCGATGTCCTCCGGCGCCCGGCTGGCTTCCCGCCCGCGTACATACGGCACAATGCAATAGGTGCAAAAATTATTACACCCGTACATCACCGAAACAAAAGCGTGGGTAGTATCCTGCCTTGTCTGCGGAATTTCCCCCACTGTTTCCGCGCCGTTTTCCGCCAGCCGGAACACTCTCCGGCGTTCGGTCAGCACTTCTAAAAGCAGTTCGTGCAGCTGCGCGAAAGCATAGGTGCCAAAAACCAAATCTACATGGCGGTACGATTCGCGGATTTTCTCCGCTGTTTGGGGTTCCTGCGCCATGCAGCCGCACAAGCCGATAACAAGCGCGGGGTTTTGTTCTTTTAGTTTCTTTAGCGAACCGACTGTTCCGTAAACCCGTTGCTCGGCGGTTTCCCGCACGGCACAGGTGTTTAGGATAATCAAATCCGCCTGTTCAGGCAGCTCGCAAAAGCCATAGCCCGCCTCAGCTAGCAGCGTTTTGATTTTCTCCCCGTCGCTAGCATTCTGCTGGCAGCCGTAAGAATGCAAACAACAAAGCGGTTTTCTTCCGCCGTACAGCGTGCGCAGCGCATCCTGTAAAGTGGTACGGTTCTGCGCTTTTTCCGTCTGGCAATCCGGATTCAAATGATGTGCTCCTTTGTTTTCAATCCGCCTTATCCGCTCGTTTTCTCCGGCAGGTAAAGCCAAAAATATTATACCACAAATTCGGTATCATTGCAAGCGCACAAACAAATTTCAGAAAAAGACTTGACAGTCCCGCCAAAACTGTGTATAATTATTTTTGTTTGATGTTTCAAACGCGAAAATGAGGGTATAGCTCAGCTGGTCAGAGCGCTTGCTTGACATGCAAGAGGTCACTGGTTCAAATCCAGTTATCCTCACCATTCCAAAAAAGATATATTTGAACCGTTCAAATCCAGTTATCCTCACCACTCAAAAAGAGATATATTTGAACCGTTCAAATCCAGTAGTTTCAACGCAATGAAAAATACAAACAAACCGTTTGCCTGCATGGCAAACGGTTTTCTATTTGTACATGTGAATGGAACTAATAATTCGCTCGCACCTCAATGCCGGATTCACCCAGGATAAACTTCACGGACTTCATAGATGTTTCGACTGTATACACATAGTCGCTAATCCGCACCACTACGCCCGGGAACACCTCCCTGCGGCAACGCAGTTCGAGATACTGTTTTTCACTGAGCAGGTTCTGGATTTCCGCAATCCGTGCAAGCAGGGTCTCTTTCTCGTCCGTGCGCTGCTGCTTTGTGGAAATCATATTCTCATAAATCAGTTCCTTATCCTCCGGTAAGGTACCAAGCTGATGCCGTTTATAATCCAGAAAGTCCAGTATCTGCTGGCATTTGGAAATATCTGCATCCAACTGCTCACAGGTTTTTTTTGCTTGTTCCATTTCGTTATTCAAATGCGCCGTGCTGCCAATGGTAATGTTCGTCTTTGTATAACTTCGCGAACCCGCCGTACCAACTTCCGCACTTTTCATTACGGTGTAATTTCCGCCGGCGACAAGCCCCTGCGGACCGCGAACTTCCATACTGCCCTCGCAGAAAACCTCGCAGTGAATCAGCGATTGTGCCGTCAAATTACGCTTACATACTAACTTAGAATGCTCTAGAAAACCTGCCTGAATATCCCCATTTGCAGAAAGATTGCAGTTCTTGCAGCCCTTATTGACATGGATATCCCCGCCTGCCGCAAGCGCCGCGCTCACAGCGGCACCGGAAACTCGTATGTCCTTCCCTGCTACGACTGTAAAGCCTTCCGTCACATCGCCTTTGACAATCACGTCGCCAAAAAAATGAATATTCCCCGTCGCAGCGTTCACATCACCGTCCACGACAAATTCCGTGTCAATATGAAAACTGTTCTTTGCATAATACAAATGCCCATCCGCATTTGCAAGAATCTGCAATCCATCCTCGGAATAGCACGTGTTTTTGCCCAAGCTATAATCAATTCGCCTGCCGGGAATTTGTGGAATCCTACGGCTACGAAGATCCATACCCGGTGTACCGGTTGTCGGCGGTGTTATTTCGGCAATCGGCGTACCCTTGCGGATTTCGCGGACAATGCCGAGATTCTTATAATCCACGTTGCCCTTTTCGTCCTTTGCCGGCTTTAACTCCACTGTTTGCGGAAACAAGAACCGAATTTTCCCGTCCGTGCCGTTTTCCGGCGGTGTCCATTTGGCAATGACCTGCTGGGTGCTGTACATTCGGTTTTCAACGATCTTCCCGACCTGCATTTTCAGCACACCATAGTCCACATTCATTTCTTTTAATTGCAAGAAGATATCATTGGCAGTAATATCACGTCCGCCATTTTTTGGCGGATACACAGTGACCGTTGCTTCCCGGTAGGTCGGACTGACCTGAACGACCGCACGTGCAGCGATCGGTAATAATTCTTCCGGTATATCTTTATGATTTTGATCATTCTTATTCATAATTTTCTCCAAACGGTTGCAACCAACTGCCATGATTCATATGGGTTTCACTTTTTGTATCAGAACAAAACACGCCGAAATTTCTGAAAAAATTACAGAACTTTCGCCGTTTTCGATGCTGTTTTCACTTCCAGTACGCCCGTGTCCACATGAAAAAATACGGTTCTGCCATAATTTGCGCCGGTATCCTCCGCTTGTATGGGGATCCGAAGCTCCCCCAATACAGTTTTTACCGCATCTACATTTCGCTGACCAATATTAAATGAATGGAACGTTGTCTGGAACATCTGCGCGCCGCCCGCAATTTTAGCGGTTATCGCAGTAGAAGCGCCGTTTTGTTTCATCAGCGCCAACAGCGAACGAATTCCTGTGTCTGCATAACGTTTCGGGTTGATTGCCGTTGCAGTGTTTGCCTCCTTGCTCCAAGGCAGCATAATATGCGCCAACCCGCCAATGCCGGTTTTTACGTCTTTTAAGGCAATTCCTACGCAAGAACCCAGCGCATAGGTTGCCAATATATCCGGCGAACGTGCGATATTCAAGTCGGAAATTCCGACTGTGATGATTTCAGCCATGTGGCTATACAACTCCCAGCCTGTTGAAGAGTATCTCTAAGGATTCGAGCTCCGGAATTAGAATCATATTACTTTTCACGGTAACGCCCCCGAGACCGAAGGAATCATCAATCATCAGGACTTTATCACCGGCCTTTGCGAATTCGATTGCCGGCACACTCAGTACCGCCCCTGCCATATCAATGCACAGGCACGGCGGCGTAATATGAATCGTAAGCCCTGTCATGGCAGAAAGTGCCCCGACATAGGATCCTGCCATGATGTTCCCGATTTCGCTCAGCGCGGATTGATCCATTTCATCCAGTTCCAACAAAGAACCGATCTCCTTGCCAAAAAACTGTCCCACAATTTCCTGGGAAAAATCCTCACCGAAAGCGTACAGAATCATTCCTTTGATATCGCCGTCCATGCGAATCAGCAAACCGGCAATCACGCGTTCCGGGCCGCCCAGAAAATTCACTGCTTCTTCGAAATCCAAAATCCGAACTTTCGGGATATTGATCATAACCTCCGAACCGACAAGCCCAGACAGCGATGTTGCGGCATTGCCGGAACCGATATTTCCAAGTTCCCGCAGTGTATCCACCTGAAAATCGCTTAGGTCATCTATTTTTTTCAGTGCCATGTAAACGCCCCCCATCTGCGTATCAACAGCAAGGCACAGTTATGTACCGCGCATCAGCCAAGGATTTTCCCCACTGTGGAGAGAATTCTGTCCGGCTTAAAAGGCTTTACAATAAAATCAAGCGCACCAAATTTAATGGCTTCCACAACCATGGCTTCCTGCCCCATTGCCGAGCACATAATCACCTTTGCACCGGAATCCATTGCTTTAATATCCTTTAGTGCTTCAATGCCGGTTTTATTCGGCATGGTAATATCCATAATCACCAGGTCGGGTTTTTCTGTTTTATACAGTTCGCAGGCAATTTCGCCGTCTGCAGCTTCAAGAATTTCGTTGTACCCACTTTGTGCAAGGGTATTTTTCAGCATCATTCTCATGAAAGCAGCATCGTCCACAACGAGTATTTTTCTTCCCATAGAATTGTTAGCATCCTTTCATTTCCGAAATCATTCCGTTTTGCCGAGAGAATCCAGAAATTTGGATTTAATAATTTCTGTGATTCTTACCGCGAAGTTATCATCAATTACAACCACATCGCCCTTTGCAATCAGGTTGCCATTGACAATGACATCCACAGGTGCACCCGCTTGTTTATCCAGTTCAATGACCGTACCTTGCGTAAACTCCAGAATTTCCTCCACTTTTTTATGGGTGGAGCCGATTTCTATGGAGATATTCAAGGGTACGTTCATGAGTAGTTTCAGGTTGTCAATCTGATCTCTCGAAAGCGCAATACTCTCGTCCGTTTTTCCAAAATCCTGAAACTGTGCAGCACGAACATTGACTGGTTCCGGCGGCGGTGCATACGCCGGCGGCGGGGTATAAGCGGGCGCTTGCTGGGCATATCCCGGCGTTGTATAAGCAGGCGGAATCGGTGGTGGTGCCGTTGCTACCGGCGGCGTTGCTACCGGCGGCGTTGCTATCGGTGGCGTTGCTACCGTTGGTGGCGGCGAAGCTTGCGCATTGGTATGATCATCTATATAATCTTCCAGACCGGCATTGTAGCCAGCAAGCATCTTATCCGCAATGGTATTTGCAAGATCCAGCGACATAATCGTAATAAATTCGCTGTTGATGATATCACCCACATTTAGATTGAAAGAAATCTTGCAGACGGTATCTTCTTTGCTGCCATACTGGAATTTATGAAAATCATGATCCTCGGATGAAATATACGCTTCCGGCGTAGAAATATCAATCTGTGTGTTAATAATTTCAGACAAAGCCGTTGCCGAAGCGCCCATCATTTGGTTCATCACTTCACAAATGGCGGAGATATTCATTTCGTCAAACTCAAAGTCATCTGTAACAATCGGTTCTGTTCCCATCAGCAGGCTTAGAATCAGCTGTACGTCACTTTGTTTGAGCACCATCAGCGAGGCACCCGTCACGCCGCTGATATAATCAATTTTCACATGAATGGACGGTTCCATTTCAGGAAACGAAAGATCACCAATTTTACAGGTTTCCACCTTCGGAGTGGTAATCCAAACCTTTGCGCTCAGCAGGTTGGAAAGCGCAGTTGCCGCAGAACCCATTGTGATATTTTGGATTTCTCCGATTGCATCCCGCTTCATGGGAGAAAACTCTTCGCTGTTTTGTTGCATAAGTACCTCCGTTTTTTTAAATTCCGTTTTGTGCATTTTCCGGATTTCCGGCACACATGCGCTGGTTATGTTTTATAAATCTTTTCTATTTTCAGAGCTTTTTTCTTTCCGTGAACGCCAAGCTTGCCGTCAAACCAAAGATTGCCGTTAATTTTCACGGCGGCATTGCTGGTAATGGGAATATTCAACGGGATAATATCGTTAATTTCCATTGTCAGTACATCGCTGAGGCTGACTTCCGTCTGTGCAAGTTCCACATCAATTTTCAGTTTGGATTTCCGGATGCCATAAAGAATATCATCGCGGCGCTCCTGCTCTTTCGCGGAATCCTGCCGCTTGTTGTTGCGCGAATACTTATCGCTAAATTTCGTCATAATGGAATCCATGCCGACTGCCGGAACACTGATCGTCACAACGTGTTTGTTCTCCGCGAATTCAATCTCCAGCGTAACCAGTACGATCACTTCATCAATATTAATAGCAGGCGTTGCCCGCGGATTGGTTTCCACGCTAACAAGGCTGGGGTTGATCTCCAAGAAATTTGACCACGCTTCTTTAAGCAGCTCTGCCATTTTGGACAGCACTTTACGAATGATACTAATTTCTATTTCCGAAAAATCACGACTGATCTCCACCGACTCTCCAGAGCCGCCGAACAGTCGGTCAACCAGTGCAAAAGTCAAGGAATTTCCAAGCTGAATGATGCACTCCGTATCCATGATATCTTCGTTGTTGATACCAAGATCCACTGTACCCATCATGGTATAATCCGGTAGAGCGTTGTTAAATTCAAAATATCGCTGTTCTTCAATCTGCAAAACACCGACTTTGCAATACAACCGCGTAATACCGGTCAAATAAGTAGACAACAGCCGTGAATAGACATCATAGATTTCATTGATGGTCTTCAAACGTTCCTTGGTGAATTTTTTCGGCATCTTGAAATCATAGGGTTTCATTTTTTTATCCATGCTTGTGTCTTCAAGCTGTTCAAATGCCTTTGTTCCCACGGAGCTGAAGCTGTTCAAGAGCTCGTCTATCTGGCTTTGTGACAGGACATCGCCCATATTTAAGAATCCCTCCGTTTGTTCCTGCTGGTTTTGGAAAGCGATCTCGCCCATCTTTCATGAGTTTATGCATATTATATCACATTCTAGTGATTTGTAAAAGAGCTTTTTGTAATATTCAAATATATTTTATATTTATTTCACGATATATCGCGTATCGTGTCATTTTTTTTGCCTCTTTTGCCCATCCTTAATTGTTTTTAAAAAAATAGGGCTCATGTAAAACATTCATATATACTTTTTTATTTCTACATAATAATATAGTATAATATTAAAATCAAAAGATTCGAAAAGCATTCCAAGCAGCAATACTTGCGAATTCCGTTATCGTTTCATAAAGGAGTACGGTTCTATGGGATACTCAAAACAAAAGCTTTCCTCCATGAAAAAAGCGGCTTCTATTTTAATCGCTCTAGGAAAAGACAGTGCTTCGGAAATCTATAAATATCTGCACGAAGACGAAATCGAAGAACTTTCCATACAAATCGCAAAAACCGAACAGCTCTCCGCCGAAGAATTGGAAGATGTTCTCAATGAGTTTTATGAGCTTTGTATCACACAAAAAGTCATTGCAGAGGGCGGACAGAATTATGCCCGAGATGTCCTGCTCAAAGCGTTCGGAGAACAACGCACTGCCGCACTGATGGAGCGAATCGAACGCTTAGGAAAAAACCAAGCGTTTGAATTTCTGAGAAAAGTGGATTATAAATATTTGCTGATGATCATCCAGAACGAACATCCGCAGACCATTGCGCTTGTTTTATCCTACACCAAGCCGGAGATGGCATCGCAGATTATTGCGGAACTTCCAAAAGAAACACAAGTTTCCGTATTCCAGCGCATTGCAACTTTGGACAGAACCTCGCCGGAAATCATCGGCGCAGTAGAAAAAATTCTGCTCAAAAAGCTGGGAACAGTGGCTTCGGTAGATTTGGTGGAATTCGGCGGCGTAAATTATCTGGCGGAAATCATGAACAATGTCGATCGCCGGACAGAAAAAAATATCTTCGACGAACTGCGGGCTTCCAATCCTGATCTTGCGGACGAAATCAAAAAGCGGATGTTTGTGTTCGAGGATATCGTCTACCTCGAAAGCATGGAAATTCAGGCAGTTATCCGCGAGTGCGACGTGAAAGACCTAACCATCGCGCTCAAAGCAGCAAGCGAAGAAATTGCGGATGTGATTTACAGCAATATGTCCCAACGTCAGCAGGAAACCATCAAGAACGATCTGGAATTCCTACACAACGTACGGATGCGCGATGTGGAAGAAGCACAGCAACGGATTGTCGGCATTGTTCGGCGACTGGAGGAGCAAGGCGATATCGTCATTTCCAAGGGTGGCAAAGACGAAATCATTGCATAACAACAGCCGGCACGGGAAATCCCGCGTCGGCTGATTGATTTGAGGAGTAACAACATGAGTTTTGTATCCATGCACAATGTTTGTAAAAGCTATAAGATGGGTGAAGTGATCATTCACGCATCGGATCACGTAAATTTTTCCGTAGAACAAGGCGAATTTGTCGTAATTGTCGGTGCAAGCGGCGCAGGAAAAACCACTGTATTGAATATGCTTGGTGGCATGGATCGTGCTGATAGCGGTGAAATCCTGGTGGACAACAGGGATATTACCCAATTTTCCCGCAAACAACTTGCAGAATACCGCCGATACGACATTGGCTTTGTGTTTCAGTTCTACAATCTCATCAACAATCTTACCGCGCGTGAAAACGTGGAACTTGCCGTACAAATTTGCAAAAATGCCATGGCACCGGACGAAGCGCTGGAGCGCGTTGGCTTGGGTGAGCGAAAAAAGAATTTCCCTTCCCAGCTTTCCGGCGGCGAACAACAACGGGTTTCCATTGCCCGTGCGCTGGCAAAACGCCCTAAGCTGTTACTCTGCGATGAACCCACCGGCGCACTGGATGATGTCACAGGGCGAACCATTTTAAAGCTTTTGCAGGATACCTGTAAAGACAGCGGGATCACCATCATGGTCATTACGCACAACAGCGCCGTAACCCCCATGGCAGATCGAGTCATCCGCATGAAGAACAGCCAGGTGGAAAGCATCACACAAAACCCCTCCCCTGTCAGCGCAGAACAAATCGAGTGGTAATCCGTCCTTGTAAGCGCCTCCGCGCAAGGGAATGATTTAAAAAACGCGCAAATATAGCCGAATGATTCATGATTCATGATAGCAATAGCCGTTTCGCCAAAGATATCCTCAAAAAGAATACCATAAACCACTGCCTGAACAAATTTCTGGCGGTGGTTTTTCGCTTATCCCAGCTTTCATGAACCATCTTTCGGTACGGGCAGCCCATAATTTTACTGCGAGCCAATATCAGAGTCCCTCTGCTGCATGATCGTAAAAAGCTGTGAACGCCTTTCAATTTTAATTTTTTTAAAAACCGCCCTCAAATGCGCATGTACCGTGTTCACTGTTAAAAAAAGCTGCACGGCAATTTGTTCATTGCTCATACCACGCGCTGCAAGCATGGCAATATCATACTCCCGTTCGGTTAGCTGTTCCATTGCTTCCCCTTCTGCGCAATCGGGATACACCGCCGCAAAAACAACAGCCATTCTGTTTTTTTCACGATCAAAATTACATAGCGACTCCGGTGCGTGCCACGCAATACATTCCCGCACAAAACCCTTCAGTATGCTATCATATACCACAAGTTGGTTGAAAATTTCGTCCGGCAGTAAAAAATCCAACGCGCAAGAAATGAGTTCTCGTGCGGCTTTCGTTTTCCCTGTTTCCCAATACCCAACTGCGCCTAACAAAACCGGAAAAACATCTCCGAATGTATGAATGCAGAAGCCATCGAAATATACGCCTTCCAACGCAGCAAGCATCCGCGCAAAATCGCCCTTTTGACGTAAAATCGCCATGTGCGCCGAAAGCGCCTGCGTCAGAAACGGACTGTGCTTCAAGCAACGAAAATCGCCTTCCACAAGCCACTTGGGCACGTCTTTGTTTTCCGCACCCAGTTCTGTTATCAATAAATATATTTATCGTAGCAGATGCGCCTCCACCAACCAACATGTTGGTTAATTTTTTAGTTTGTATTTTCTTCGCCAACTTCTTCCCTACAAACGGTGTTTTTTTACCGCCCCTAATCCAACTGCCGAAATAAAAATATCAACAATAAATGATACGATCCATCGAGGAATTGTAATTAACCCCGTCGGATCTACATACATAACAGGATTATTAGTACAATAGGAGAATAAGTTTGCTCCTGTCACGAAACCACTTGTCACATCCAGTACGGCAACATCATCCGCATTAATAAACCGTTTTACCACAGGATCATAATACCGCGACTGCAAATCGTACAGCCAGGAATCCACATCATAGTAGTAAGAGTGGTAACGGAACGGGTTGATTGCACCGATAGTGGAGGCAAGCGTACTTTTTCAGGCTATTTTCTTTTAATTTTTGATGGAACATTCCATATATGTTCATTCCAAATGTAATTATGATCAATTTCTCCGTTGTCAAAAAAGTTTTCAATTCTATAAGTTTTTAACCATCCTTCCTCATCGCGTTGAAAAATATACTTTACGTGTTCAAATCCTGAAAAACTAGTCTGCATTCTAAATACATCTACCGAACTGAATCGTTGCGCTGTATAGTTGTAAAATTCGCCATAATAATCCGTAATCATTTTAGCTTCTCTATCATATTCACTTTGAATAAATGACTGAATTTGTTCCCCACATATTTGTGTTTCAGTGAATAGAATACGTTTGGAATTTTCAGTAAATAATATTCCCTGAGAGATTTTATGGTTAGGATAAAAAATAATTTCGTATTCATTCGGAATATGTTCAATTGCCGATAATCGGTTTTCATTATCTAGATAAAAAATATACTCAATTTTGGTAGCACTTTTTGGCGTTCTGTTCTGAATCAATCGACCTCTTTTGGCATTCCCTACAATGATATCCAATATCAAACTTGGGCAAAAGTATCCTCGGTTAATATTACTTGATGAGCCATAAAGCGTTGTGTTAGACATTTTTACATGTTTCTTATATTGATTTAAATAGTTCGTAGGATATACTAGAATTTGTTCTTTTACCCGCATACAATCTTCTGAAATACGTAAGTAATCTTTCTCTTTCATAGAACCTCCTCATATCAATAAAATATTGTCAAGTTGTGCAACCTACTAACTACTAGCCTCCATATCCAACATGAATTATTGCAATGTATCATCTTCTTAGTTATACTTCATACCAATCACAGAGCCGGATGCATCGTAAAGATAGTTTGTTGTATTGCTTCCGGTCTGCTCTTTCACAATGCGGTCACCAGAAAGGTAATCATTCGTCACTACGCCATTGACAGTTTTTTGTGTTCTTCATCCATCCGTATTGTACTTATATGAATTCCTGTACTGGGAGGTATCCAAGTCCGGCGGTGCATTTACAAAGTGGAACAGTTCCTCCGATTATGGAGTTCTGGAGGACTGGGTAATCCGTCCCGTGTACACACAATATCACACAATCACATTTGATTTTGGAGATGGCACGCAAGCAGGAATGAACAGCAAATCTCTCCTGTTGGAGGACAAAACCTATTCGCTTGCTGAAATTGCCGCCGCCATAACACCCGTAAAAACCGCGGATGACACCTACACTTACACATTTGACGGTTGGAATCACGCGGATTCCCTAACGCTTGACAGCGACATAACCCTTACCGCGCAATACACTGCCGTAGAAAAAATCTACACCGTAAAATTCATCACAAAAACCGGTACGATTAACGGGGAAGAAACCACGACATTTACAGGCAATTACAGCAAAATCACGGCGGATATTCAAGATTTCCTGAGCAGCTACAATACAGACACAATTTCCGATGTGCTGACCGAAGACACCGTGTACAGCTTCCATTCGTGGGAACGCTTACAGGACGGACTGAATATCACCTATACGGCTGTTTGGGACAGTACCCCACGCTACTATCAGGTTTCCATTGATGCGGGCGCGGGCAGCTTTACCCAAACCACAAGCTTTTCCTTTACAAAGCTCAATAACGATTCTATTTCTCTGGGCGATTACGTTCCAACAAAAGAATCCGACAACGAATACAACTACACTTTCACCGGATGGCAAGATGAAAACAACAACACCTATGCACCGGATGCCGTGCTCACTGTGACCGGCGACATCACGCTCACCGCTGTGTATGCACGCTCCGACCGCATTTACACAGTAACATTCTATTCAGGAATGGGTGCGTTCTCTGATGGTTCTGATAAAATTACCTGCACCGGAAAATACGGAGAACCGCTCACGACCGATTTTGATGACCCCGTTTATGAATACACCAGTGCTTCCGGCTATTATACTTTTACCGGCTGGAACAACACGATTCCTACAACCTTCACCGCTGACCTGTCCCTGACCGCACAGTACACATGGGTATATTACGAATTTACAGTAACCTTTGATGCAGGTTCAGGTGCTTTTACAAACGGCTCCACGCTGGAACTGACCGGACTGCATTACGGCGATATGCCCACCCCCACGGAGCTTCCCACAAAAGCAGGTACGGATGCCCTAACCTACACCTTTGCGGGATGGAGCCGCGATGTCACTGAGGTGACACACGATACTACCTACACCGCAACCTATACCGCGCAACGCACCAACAATCCGCTTGCCGACACCGGCATAACCGTTACAAAAGACGGCATAACCGAGGATATTGCCGCAAACAGCATTGCAGGCTATTCCTATGACGTGGAGGATTACTACGGGAATGAAATGCCCACCCTGCGCATCACGGGCGACGGACTGACATTCAGCGGCACCAGCGATTCTGTATATATTATCATCGAACCCACCGCAACCAATGTGACGTTTGATTCCCTCAGCATTTCCGGCAGTCTTCCTCTTGGCGATGGAATCCTGACCATTTCAGAATCTGCCGCCGAACTGACCCTTACCATTTCCGGAGCTGTAAACTTTATCAATACCAAAGAAGGCTGCGGCGTTATTCGGTGCGAGCGTCCTGTTTCCATTAACGGCACAGGAACGGAAAACAACACGGATACATTGAATATAAGCTGCGTAAACAGCGGTGCGGTCTATATGGAAAACAATGCGTCATTCAGCGGTTTGACATTGAACTTCACCATCACGGACGGCTCTGCGGAGGGCTACCCCACCGCGCTATCCTATGACGGAGACAGCACACATCTCTGGGACTTCACAGACTACGATATTACGATTACTTCTGCCGGTAATGGAATCGCCTCCGCGCCCTCCATCAGTCTTGACAGCAGCTCGCTTACCATCAATTGCAACGGCTACATTGTGGAATACATGAGCGACCTAACCGTCACGGATTCCGCGCTGGACTGCACGGGCGTGTACGGACTGAATGCCAGTTTGCTGGAAATCTCCGGTACAAGCGAAGTCAGCATACAAGTTTCTGATGAAAATACTTATGCGCTCTCTGTTATGGAACTAAACTTTGCCGACTTTGTGGGAACATTCCTTGCAGAAAACGCCGGCACAACCCCTGTATTGCCCGCAATTTGCGCCTATTCCGGCATCTCTTTCCTACGAAATAATATGGAAAGCCGCACGGGTTATGACGTAAACGGCTTAGAAATTCTCTCACTTACGGACGAATATGATACTTCTTACTACACATTCGGCACAAACACCACGGGCGCGGTTTCTGTAACCATAACAGGAACAGTTTCCGACTAGCGCTTGGTATTAAAAACAGCTTCCGCCGCACAAAAATGATCTGCTCCCCTTTTTTTGTTAGACAATGTGGTATAATATAAATATACCGAAATTGAATCTAACGAAAGGGGGGCGTTTTCATGCCCAAAGGGATACCAAATACAACATATTCGCGAGAGTTTAAGCAGATGGGGATTGAAGATATGATAGAAAATAAAATGTCATATCATGCTTTTTACCACCAAGGCTGTGCCGTATCAAAAAAGCGCCTGCCCTTCGACAGACGCTCTCGCGTATGAATGTCTTTTGCTATTTTCGGATATATCGCGAAGCTCTCGCCTCACCGATACGCTCAATGCGACCGTCCTTTACCATGACACCAAGGATTACCTCAACCGTTGAGGGACTGACGTCCGGCAGGATTCGGCATATCTCCGCCTTTGAAATCGGGGTTAGGCTGTTCAGAACAGTTGCTTCAATGCGAGCCTTCTTCGTGATTTTTCTGCCGTTCAAAACAGTAAATCGTATATCCAATTCCTTGTAGCACATGTAAAGCGCTGACAGGAAATTTTCAATGAAGGGGAAATACGCATTCTCATTTGTATCCCATCCCGCCGAGGGCTGACGCAGCGCCTCATAATAATATGCCTTGTAGTGATTGATCTGTTCCTCAAAGGAGATATACTTTCCGGCAACAAAGCCATTTTTGTACAAGAGGAGCAGCGATAAAAGCCTTGATATTCTGCCGTTGCCATCGCGAAACGGATGAATACACAGAAAGTCAAGGATCACACAGGGTATCAATAGAAGCTGATTGATATTGGCATCGCTCCGCGCATCCATATAGGCAAGCTCCAGCTGCTCCATTGCCCGCTGTGTTTCCTCTGCTGAGGTAGGGCGAAAGCGCACCTTGCGATTTCCGTCCGAATCAATTTCCATAATGACGTTGTCGTCCGTCTTATAGTGACCGCAAAAATCGTCACCTGTTAAAGACATCATGGTTTCGTGTAATCGAAGAATGTCGGCAGCACGGAAATCAAGATGTTCATGACCGGTGTGAATCGCATTCAGTGCATCTCTATATCCTGCGATTTCCGCTTCGTTGTGATTGAGCGGCGCACTGCTCTGATTGACAATAGCAGCGATACGGTCATCACTTGTTACAATGCCTTCAATGGCGTTAGAGCTTTTGACAGATTGTACCTTTGCGACAGCCTCCAGTTCGGTAAACACTTTCGCGTATTCCTCTTTTCGCATACCTGCCATTGTCCGTAAGGAATATATGTTGGAGGTCATGGTTAAAAGCTTTGACGGAAGCAAACCGTTATTTAAAAACGAGTAATCAAATTTTCTCATGATATCCCTCCGTATCTGCATATAATATAGCGTTTTATATGCAGATAGTCAAGGAAAACAGCATAGTATCTGCATATATTTTTTGATATTATGTGCAGATACTTTTGAATTATGAGGAATATTCGTCAAAGAATGAGCAAGCCGCACTTGTCATAAACGCGCTCACCCGTGACGTTACCACAGTGAATAGCATAACATCGGAGAAAAAATCGCCGCCCCATCTCGGAACGGCGAATTGGGCGACAGCGCCCCACACATAAGGCTTTCCATACGGCAAGCAATCCGATCGCGGGAGCAAACAAAAAGCGCTACTCATTATGAGAAGCGCGACTTGTTCGCGTCAACAGCG
>DBRO01000053.1:18953-24168 GCA_002306005.1 Ruminococcus sp. UBA1366
GCCCCATCTCGGAACGGCGAATTGTCTGCGGCGACAGCGCCGCTGGTACGGGTGACAGGACTTGAACCTGCACGCTTTCGCATCAGAACCTAAATCTGACGTGTCTGCCAATTTCACCACACCCGCATATTTAAAACCGTGCCTGTTTTGCCGCCTAAAATTTTGGGGCGGCGTTTTTTTCGTAAGAAATCGCAACATCGCAGAACCCCGGAAACCCCGGCTGCGCCTGCAAAGAACCGCGCAAACGTTCATGCACAACCGTCAAAACCACGTCCGCCGCAAATAGAATCCCAAACCGAATATCCAGAAAACAAAGCAACCCCACCGCCGCGGTGCTGATAACATAGTTCGGCTTGATAATCGCAAACACGATAAAGCAAATTGCCCACAGCGCGGAAATAGCAAAGAAAACGCCCGGTTTTTCGAACACCGTTTCCGTGCTTGCCGCAAACATTCCCACAAAAACCAGCGGATTGAGTATCCCGTAGGCAAATTCGACTTCGCGGAGATGGGCGCGGCGAATCCGGCACTCCCCCATCCGGCGGTTGTACGCAAGAACCTGCTGCTCAGCGTCCGGCGGGGTGTCCGCATAGAACGTCACACACCCGTTTTTTACGGAATCCGGCAGTGGAATTGGCTCACACCGCATCGTACGCCCGCTCCTTTCCATAAAAAACGCATTTCGTGATATAATCATAACACAAAATGCGTGATTCGTCAAGCCCCCGTGCGGCTATAAACAGCTTTTTAAAATTTCCACCACATCATTCTCATTGAGTGGAATATACGCATATTGCAGCCAGCCAAATTTCACCGCGTGCGCTGCCATCTGCGGGAAAAATTCCGCCGAAATGCCCAAAGCGCCCAGCGTCATGGGAATCCCCAGCCCCGTTAGGAACTCCTCGGTTTTTTCAATGCCCGCATGCGCCGCCGACCAGTCGTCCGTGTCGGGAATCCCCCACACATTGCGCGCATATGCCGCGAATTTTCCCACCGTTTCTTCGCGCAAAACATAGCGCATCCAGCGCGGCGTGATAATCGCCAACCCCACGCCGTGCGTAATGTCATAGTACGCGCTCAGCTCATGCTCAATCGGGTGACAGCTCCACGCACAGCCCTTGCCGGTCGTGCATAAATCATTCAGCGCCAGCGAACTCGCCCACATCAGTTGCGCCCGCGCCTCGTAGTCGTCCGGCTTTGCAATCGCCGCCGGCGCATAACGAATCACTGCCCTCTGCAGCCCCTCGTTGATAACATCGGGAATAAACGCTTCCTGCGGGGCAAAATAAATCTCCCACAGGTGCGAAAGAATATCCGCCGAACCCGCTGCTGTCTGGTTTGCAGGCACGGTGAACGTGTTTTCCGGATTGAGTATCGATGCCCGCGGGAGCAAATGCTCGTTTCCCAACCCAATTTTTTCTTTAGTTGCCGAGTTAGAAATCACCGCGCCGCGATTCATCTCACTGCCTGTCGCCGCAAGCGTCAGCACCGTAACAAGCGGCAATGCCTTTGTTATCTTGTCCGGATTCAGCACCAAATCCCACGCGTTTCCATCATAAAAAGCCGCCGCAGCAATCACCTTGGAACAGTCAATCGTACTGCCCCCTCCCACGGCGAGAATCACGTCGATGTTTTTCTCCTTGCAGATTTTTGCACCCGCATAAACGCTCTCAATTCGCGGATTGGGCGCAATGCCGCCCAGCTCGTACACGTCGAAATCTTTCAACAAGCACTTGATCTTCTCGTATAAGCCGGTTTTTTTAATGCTCCCGCCCCCGTACGTCAGTAAAACCCGATTTCCGTAAGCTTTTAGTAATTCTGGCAGGCATTCCTCCTGATTTTTGCCGAACCGAATGTCCGTATTGGCATAAAAACGAAAATTGTCCATAGAAAGCGCTCCTTTTCCAACAACTTTAACAAATCTATATCTTTAGTATAGAACGCTTCCGCCAGCTTGTCAAGGGTTGTAGTTCGGTCTAGCAAATGTAAAAATTACGTGAACACCGGATTTACGGAAAATAAGTGTTGACAATCGGCGCAAAATATTTTATCATTGTATTATGTCATTAGTACAATCAGCTGAAACGAAAGGGGATGTTTTCATGCTGACGAATTTAGGAACTGACCGACCTGTGTTTATTCAGCTCATCGATGAAATTCAAATGCGGATTCTCTCCGGCACATACCCAAGAGGCGGAAGAATTCCGTCCGTGCGTGAGCTTGCATCCGAGTTCAAAGTAAACCCGAACACCATGCAAAAAGCACTGAACGAGCTGGAACGCACTGGATTGTTGAATTCCCAGCGTACAACAGGAAAATTCATCACAGAAAACGAAACGCTGATTCAAGAGCTGCGCCGGAAAACTGCAGAGAACGAAATCGGCTTTTTCACCGAACGCATGATGAAATACGGTTATTCCCGTCAGGAAATCTTTCAGCTCCTGCAGGAATTCTGCACACAGGAAAAAGAACAAACGGATTGAAAGGGGTATTCTTCATGGAAGATATTTTGGTCTGCCAAAACTTATCCAAGAGTTATGGCGGGTTCCCCGCGCTGAGCGGCATAAGTTTAAACTTACAGCGCGGAAAAATCATCGGGCTGCTCGGGCCAAACGGCAGTGGAAAAACCACGCTGATTAAGCTCATCAGCGGATTGCTTACGCCCTCGTACGGCAGTATTCTCGTGAACGGACTGCCCATCGGGATTGAAACGAAAAAAATCGTTTCTTACCTGCCGGAACGGCATTATTTCGCCGACTGGATGAAAGTCAAAGATATTTTAGACTTCTTCAAGGACTTTTATGAAAACTTCAATATGCAAAAGGCGCTGGATATGCTTGCTGCACTGAATATCAACCCCGCCATGCGGTTTAAAACCATGTCCAAAGGCACAAAAGAAAAAATCCAGTTGATTGTTGTGATGAGCCGCGAGGCGGATTTGTACCTGCTGGACGAGCCCATCGCCGGCGTGGATCCCGCCGCACGCGATTATATCCTTGACCGGATCATCACCAATTACAGTGAAAACTCCTCCGTTATCATCTCCACCCACTTGATACAGGATATCGAAACGATTTTGGATGATGTGATTATGATTCAGAACGGCACCATCCGGATGCACCAAAGCGTGGACGAAATCCGCGCGCAGTACGGCATGAGTGTGGACGGCGTGTTCCGGGAGGTGTTCAGATGTTAGGAAAATTAATCAAGCACGAATTTCGTGCCGTTATCTCGTACATTCTACCATTGTATCTGGGAATGTTCATTCTCTCCGTGGTATGCCGGCTGATCAACGAGCTGTATAACTCCATGAGCGATGTCACGCTGTTTAACATTATCTCTACAATTATCACCCTTTTGTTTACGATCAGCCTATATCTTTGCGGATTCATGACGATTATCCTTGTCATCAAGCGCTTTCACAGCTCGCTGTTCTCCGATCAGGGCTATCTCTACATGACACTCCCCGTCAGCGTGCATGCCCATATCATCAGCAAACTGATTGTCGCCATCGTTTCCCTCCTGCTTGCCACTGTCACGCTGAGCGTTTCTCTCCTGGTTGTATTTCTGAACAAGAACCTCTGGGGCGTGCTGTGGGATAAAATCAGTTATCTTGCCTCTGCCTTTGGGGATTTACTTGCAAATAACCCCGCGGAAACCGTTATGGTAATTCTACTGTTCCTGCTCGGCAGTATCAATGCATTCCTGCTGTTTTACATGAGCGATGCCATTGGCTCGATGTTCAACAAACATAAAATACTCATTGCCGTTGCCGTATTTTTTGGTATCAACATTTTTGTTTCCATTGCCTCCTCGTACCTCTTTGTGGGACTGGATAACTACTCAACGTTAAATACTCCGCTCAGCTATCTGATACTCATGAATCTCTTTGTTGCCGTACTCGATGCAGTATTCTATTTTATTACCGCCTATATTCTAAAAAACAAACTCAATCTGGAATAAATTCCGGTAACAAAAACTCCCGTAGTTTTACACAAAACTGCGGGAGTTTCAGCTTGTAGAAAAAGTGCTGTTGAAAAACAAAAGAATTTCAAAGTGGTAATTTTACTGCGAATTGGTATTGAAAATTAACATAAAACGACCCCAAAATGGGATTCCAAAGGGACATTGTCCCTTTGGTGGGAGGTGTCGGAGGGCAAAGCCCTCTGACAAAATAGGTTTATCTTCAGTCTGAAGCTCCCGTAGTTTTACACAAAACTGCGGGAGCTTTTTTATTTATGCGATTTTACCGGACAATTCCCCAAATATCGCGGGCGTATTCGTCCACTGCGCGGTCTGCGGAGAAAATTCCCGCACCGGCGATGTTCAGCAGGGATTTCTTCTGCCAAGCCAGCTGGTCGGTGTAGCACTTAGAGGCATATGCCTGTGCGTCCATGTACGAACGGAAATCCGCCAGCACCATGTACGGGTCACTAAACTTCAAGGAATTTGCCACCTCGTCGAATTTCTCCCCGTTAATGCCATGATAGAGCCGGTCAATCGCGGATTTTATCACACCGTCGGCATTATAAAGATCTTCCGGCTTGTAGTCGTTCTTGCGGTAGAGCACTTCTTCTTCCTTCATGCCAAACAGGAAAATGTTGTCGTCCCCCACCTGCTCGTGAATCTCCACATTTGCGCCATCCAGCGTGCCCAGCGTGAGTGCGCCGTTCACCATCAGCTTCATGTTGCCCGTGCCGGAAGCCTCCGTGCCGGCAAGCGAAATCTGCTCGGAAATCTCTGCCGCAGGCATAAGAATCTCGCTCAGCGTCACGCGGTAATCTTCCAAAAATACCACGTTCAGCTTTTCCTGCAGCTTTGGATTTTTCCTTAATTCCTCGGAAATATTCCATATGAGCTTAATAATCTGCTTTGCCAAATAGTACCCCGGCGCCGCCTTTGCCGCAAAAATATACGTTTTCGGCACCATATCCATATCTGGATTTTTCAGCAGTTCGTTGTAGGTCGCAATAATATGGAGCGCATTCAGGTGCTGGCGCTTGTATTCATGCAGACGCTTAACCTGTACGTCAAAAATCGAATCCGTATTGAGCGCAATGCCGTACTCGTTCTTCAGATATTTCGCGAAATTGTCCTTGTTCTGCTTTTTAATTTCGCCCAGCTTTGCCAAAATATCATCGTGATCGGCATAAACTGCAAATTTGCTTAGATTCGCAGCATCCTTCAGGAAGCCGTCCCCAATGGTTTCGCACAG
>DBRO01000053.1:24212-30104 GCA_002306005.1 Ruminococcus sp. UBA1366
ATAATCTCAGAGTGGATTTTCGCCACGCCGTTGACGCTGTGACACGCGTGCACGCAAAGATTCGCCATCTTCACCTGATTGTTGTTAATAATGGACATTCTCGTTACACGGGCGCTGTCCTCGGTTCTCTCATACAAATCTCGGCAGTAGCGTTCGTTAATTTCCACAATAATGCTGAAAATACGGGGCGTTACGCTCTTGAGCAGATTGCAGTCCCATTTTTCCAGCGCCTCGGACATCACCGTGTGGTTGGTGTACGCAAACGTGTTCGTGACGATATGCCACGCCTTGTTCCACGAATAGCCGCAGTCGTCCAGCAGCACGCGCATCAGCTCCGGAATCGCCAGCGTGGGGTGAGTATCGTTAATATGAATCGCCACTTTTTCGTGGAAATTATCCAGCGTGCCGTACACGCTCATGTGTTCGGCAACAATATCCCCCACGGAAGCCGCACACATAAAGTACTGCTGCCGCAAACGTAAAGATTTCCCCTCCGCGTGGTTGTCATTGGGGTACAGCACTTTGGAAATCGCCTGCGCGATGATGTTCTGCCCCAGCGCCTTTGTGTAATCGCCCTTGTTAAACATGGACATATCAAAGCTTGGGCAATCCGCCTTCCACAGCCGCAGAACCGAAACTCCCTCGCTGTCGTAACCGGAAACATACAAATCATAGGGCTTTGCCAGCACGGTCGTGTAATTTTCATGCGTAACATAATGATAATGCTGGTCCCAAGCCTCCCGCAGTTCGCCGTCAAAATGGACTTCAATCGCACGGTCCGGCACCGGCACCAGCCAGCCCATTCCGCCGGGAAGCCAATTATCCGGCAGCTCGGTCTGCCAGCCGTCCTCCAGCTTTTGCTTGAAAATCCCGTACTCATAGCAAATCGAATAGCCTGTCGCCGCGTAACCGCGCGTGGCAAGCGCGTCCAGATAGCAAGCCGCCAGTCTGCCCAAACCGCCGTTGCCCAGTCCCGCGTCCGGCTCCATCTCAAAAATGCCGGAAATATTTATATCAAAATCCTTGAGTGCCGCGGTTGCCTCCTGGATCATCTCCAAATTATACAGGCTGGTTTTCAGCGAACGTCCCATCAAAAATTCCATGGAAAGATAATATACCTTTTTCTTGCCCGCGGAATCGGTTTTATTCATGAACTTCCGGCGCTTTTCTTTTAGCAGACCCACAACTACCTTGGTCAGCGCTTCGTAAACCTGCTTGTCGGAAGCCTCTGCAGGCTTTAAGCCGTAATCATCGCTGAGAATTTTCAGCAGCTGCTCTTTGACTTCTTCTTTGGTAATGATTTTTGCTTGTTTTACCGTATTGTTTTTTGCCATTCATAATCCTCCTGTATTATACCGGCGCTTTTCGCGCAGCAATAACCGGCAGTGCGGTTTGTTACACGGGAACGCCGTAAAAAATTCATGAAAAATAAACGTTTTCGTATTTCCAGTATAAAGGGATTCAAGGCTTTTGTCAAGGCTTTTTCTGGATTTTTGTAAGAAACCACACCGGAGAGGGGTATTTTTCGGGATTTTTTTTATACTGGTTGCACGTTTTCGTGCAACTTTTTACGTTATGGCGCTGATAGTACGGGGACAACACCCCGAAAAAACAGCAAAGGCGGCGATATCATCAATCGGACACAAACAGCGAAAAAAAGGCTGTTCGCTGTGTTTTACGCACGAAAGCGCCATTGTGCGGATGCAGCAATCCTGGCTGGATTTTCGCCGGAAGAAGCGGAACGCACCGGCGAGGAACTGATTTCCTCCGGTGCGGTACGGCGCATGGTTGCCCGTGCCGGCAAGCGCCAAGCCGGTTTGGACACCGTACGCGCAGGACTGGAACGCCTTGCCTTCGGGCGGGCAAACGATGCGGCAAAGCTGGTGTTCTGCGAGGAAATGCCGGAACAGAACACACTGGCAAGACTGGATTTGTACAATGTTTCGGAAATGAAGCGCGTGAAGGGCGGAGGCGTGGAAATCAAATTGTTCGACCGGCAAAAAGCACTGGAAAAACTGCTGGAGCTGGAAAGCGAACAGGACGGACACACCGCTGCGGAAAGCTTTTTCAAAGCCCTGCGGGAAAATTCCCCCGAAACGGAAAACGCAGGTGAGCCAGCCGATGGAGTTCTTTAAGCGTTTTTCCGAAAAGCAAAGGCTCGTCCTGCGCTGGTGGGATATGCCATGCTACCGTGCCTATGATGCAATCATCTGCGACGGCGCGGTGCGCAGCGGCAAAACCTTCAGTATGTCGCTTTCGTTTGTGTTGTGGGCAATGGCGCATTTTAACGCAGGAAACTTCGCCCTGTGCGGAAAGACCATTACCTCCCTGCGTCGGAATGTCATCACGCCCCTGCTCCGCACACTGGATTCGCTGGGCTTTCCCACCAAGGAATTTGTCAGCAAGAACCGCTTTACCGTAACCTGCGGTGCCTGCACCAACCATTTTTATCTGTTCGGCGGCAAGGACGAAAGCAGTGCCGCTTTGATTCAGGGCATTACCCTCAGCGGACTTCTTTTGGATGAAGTTGCCCTGATGCCGCGTTCTTTTGTCGAACAGGCGGTTGCGCGGTGCTCTGTGGACGGTTCCAAGCTTTGGTTTAACTGCAATCCGGAAGGTCCCCACCACTGGTTCAAGAAAGAATGGATTGACAAGGCGGCGGCAAAAAACGCTCTGTATGTGCATTTCGCGCTGGAAGACAACCCCGCGCTTTCGCGGAGGATTATCCGGCGCTACCACAACCTGTACAGCGGCGCGTTTTACGAGCGCTATGTGTTGGGCAAATGGACGGCGACAAGCGGTCTGGTGTACCCCATGTTCCGCTACGAGGCGCACACTTTTTCGCCGGCGGAGCACAAATACAGCCGCTATGCTGTCAGCTGTGATTACGGTACGGTCAATCCCGCAAGCTTTGGGCTTTGGGGCGAATCGGGCGGCGTGTGGTACCGCATTGCCGAGTACTACTACAATTCCCGCACGGAGGGCGCACAGCGCACCGACGAAGAACACTATGCCGCACTGGAAGCACTTTGCGGCAACCGGCGGATTTCCGCCGTGGTATGCGATCCCTCCGCGAGTTCCTTTTTGGAATGTATTCGCCGCCATGGGAAATTTCCAGCCCGTGCCGCGGAAAACGATGTCCTCAGCGGGATCCGGCGCGTTGCAGATGCACTAAACTGCGGCAGAATTAAAATTTCTCGCGTCTGCACCGATGCCATTCGGGAATTTTCCCTGTACCGTTGGGACGAAAAAAGCGGCACGGACGCTCCCGTAAAGGAAAACGACCACGCCATGGACGACATCCGGTATTTTGTTTCGGCATTTCTGCGAGAAAAAACGGACAATTTCTTTGCGCTTTCGCTGGACCGTACCGGAAAAACCCCATGAAAGGATTGGTAAACGATTAAAAAAAGATTGCACAAAGCACAAAACAAGCCGCTTGCCGTACTTCCGGCAGTCAGCGCAAACCGCGGAAGCGACCGCGGCATTTACGCCATCAGTGCGCGGGGACTTGCCGAGCAGGATTTGTACGATGCGCTCCGCGCAAAAGTACCGGTGATGGATGCTTGTATCGGAAAAATCATCCGGCTTGCCGGCGGGTTTTCCGTCCGGTGCGAGGACGAACGCGCACAGCCTTTGGTTGATGCGTTCTGCCGCGATGTGCCGGTAAACCTCACGCAGTGCTCCTTGCAGAGCTTTGCGGACAGCTATTTGGACAGCCTGCTTACGTACGGCAAGGCGGTGGGAGAAATCCTGCTGGAACGCGGCACACACCGTGTTGCGGGACTGTACACCGCAGACCCCGCGCTGGTAAAGGCAAAGCCGAACGCCGGTTTTTCGGCGGCGGAATACTACCTCATCAGCGATGCCTCCGAGGCAAAAATTCCCCATCCGGAACGGATTTTATACACCACGCTCAACCCCTCCCACCGGCATCCGGACGGCGTTTCCGTTCTGCGTGGACTCCCCTGCTTTTCTGAAATTCTCCTGCGGATTTACGAATGCATCGGGCAGAATTTCGACCGTGTTGGCAACGTGCGCTATGCTGTAACCTACAAGCCCCCGCAGGACAGCACCGACCAGAATCTCATCCGTGAACGCGCCCTGCAATTAGCCGACGAATGGGCAAAGGGCATGGAGGCCTCCCGCAACGGAGTTGTAAAGGATTTTGTGGCGGTTGGCGATGTGGAAATCAAAGTCATCGGCGCGGAAAATCAACTGATTGACACGGAAATTCCCGTACGGCAGATTTTAGAACAGCTGATTGCAAAGCTTTCCATTCCGCCGTTCTTGCTGGGACTGAACTGGTCTTCCACCGAGCGCATGAGCGCTCAGCAGGCGGATATTCTCACCAGCGAGCTGGAAAGCTACCGCCGGATGCTGACACCGGTTTTATACCGGATTATGGATACCTTTTTGCGGCTTTCCGGCACAGAAACAGCATTTACAATCGTTTGGGACAACATCAATCTTCAAGACGAGGCGGAGCTTGCCAAGGCGCGGCTCAACAACGCACAGGCGGAAGCGATTGAGTTGGAAAACGAAAAAACCAAGGCAGAAAGGAGCATAGAATAGATGGCGGACATCACAGAAATTACCTCCGAGGAGTTAGAAAAAATCAGCCGGTTTGCAAGAAAGCCGCTTGAATCGACAGAGGTGTATCACTTCCCCGTGATTTTGTGCGACAACGAAATTGACCGCGACGGCGAACGGTTTTCCATTCCGGCTTTACAAAAGCTGGCGGAGCTGTTTGTGGGACGCACGGGAATTTTCGACCACAACCCTAAGGGCGAAAACCAGAGCGCTCGCATTTATGAAACCGAAATCCGCACGGACGGTACGAAAAAAACCGCCGCCGGAGAAGATTACACCACACTGGTGGGGCGCGCTTACATGATTCGCACAGCAAAAAATGCGGATTTGATTGCCGAAATTGACGGCGGGATTAAAAAAGAAGTCAGCGTGAGCTGTTCGGTAAAAACCCGCCGCTGTTCGGTTTGCGGCGCGGATACCAAAACTTCGTCCTGCGCGCACAGGGCGGGCAAACTCTACAACGGAAAGCGCTGTCATTTTATTTTGGAAAACCCCACGGATGCATATGAATGGTCGTTTGTGGCGGTTCCCGCCCAGCCGAACGCGGGCGTAACAAAAAAACTGGCGCGGGTGGATTCGGGCGACAAAGCCCTTCGCAAAAAGCTGGACGAACAGCGCGTTTTACTGGACCGGCTGGAACTGGATTTGCGGGGTGAGGTGACGAAGCTTTGCGCGGTTTGCGAACCGCTTTTGGGCGCAAAAACCGTTTCATCGCTGTTATCCCGCATGGAAACCGAGGAACTTTTGTCCCTAAAAGAACAGCTTTCCCGACGGGCGGCAAAGGAAAACCTGCCCCAGCTGGCGGCACTTCCCACACGCGGCGCGGATGAAACCCGCGGCTACAAACTTCATTAAGCGGTAACCCCGCAACAGAAAGGAAACTTTTATGTACGAAACCATTACTTTAGACAAATCCCTTTACGGCATTGCCGGAAAAAGCTTTACACAGGCACTTACCGAACTGGACGCAGACGAGAACTATGCCGGCACGCCGCTGGAAAAACTCGATGCGTTTGAACGCCAACTCAAGCGCTTTGGCATCCGGGTGAACGGCAAGAATTCTGACACGGTGGAAAAATTCTTTCTCTCCACGCAGTCTGCTGTGCTGTTCCCTGAATATGTGCGCCGGACAATTAAGCAGGGCATGGACGAGGTTTCCATCCTTGGCTATGCGGCGGCGGCAATCAGCTACACGGATGGTTTGGATTTCCGCGGCTTGAGCGTGACCAAAAACGGCACGGACGCGGCTGTGGCACCCGGTGCGGAAATGCCCGCAACCACCGTTGCGCTTGCCTCCTC
>DBRO01000053.1:30143-30775 GCA_002306005.1 Ruminococcus sp. UBA1366
GGTTTGGGCGCACAGATTTCCCGCACGGTAAACGCTGCGGCGGCGACTGCTCTGGCTGCTGATGTGACGGCAACCGCGATTTCCGGTGCGGAGATTGCCTACGCGGATTTGGCGGATTTCTGGGCAACCATGGGCGATTGCTCCATGGACGTTATGCTCGTTCCGCCGGCTGTGATGGCACAGATTCTTGCGCTGGAAGAAATGAAATATTGCGTGGGCGAATACATGAACGGCGGAACGGTGAAAACCCCGTACGGTGTGACACTGGTAAAGTGTCCTTCCCTGACGGACAAACTCATCGGCATTGACAGCACCTGCGCGCTGGAAGCCGTTTTTGGCACGGACGTGATTGTGGACACCGACAAGCTGATTTCTACCCAGAACGAGGAGATTGCGTGCAGTATTCTGGTGGGCTTCTCCAAACTGAACACGGCGGCTGTTAAAGTTCTTACTGTGTAAACACACAGGCTTCATTCGCTTATAAATCAATGCCGGCGGCTGTTTTTTTCACAAACCGCCGCCGGTTATTTTTTTACAGAAAGGGTGCATTTTCATTTTTGAAATCGGCATAGAAAAAACCTTGGAGATATTCGGCGTACTGGCGGGGTTGGATGCGGAAACCGTGCGCAAAT
>DBRO01000091.1 GCA_002306005.1 Ruminococcus sp. UBA1366
GATAATCACAATATGTTTGCCTATTCAATGAAGCAGGATTTGAATAGTTCCGGGCAGAATTACATTACCCGCGTTCATGAAAATAAGATGTTCCAGACAAAAGAGATGTTCTATGTCACGAAAGTGCAGGCAACTGACGGTACGGAACGCTATATCTTTTTAGAATCCTCCATTGAGCCAATTGATTCCACCGCGCAGATTATCAAAAAGCAGCTTATTTATATTACGGTGATCTTGTTGGAACTGGCTTTTATTATTTCGCTGTTTATTTCCAGAAGAATTGCCAAGCCGATTACGGCAATCACTGCATCGGCAAAGAAATTTGCGGAAGGGGATTTTCAGGTACAGTTTAACGGGACCGGCTATCTGGAAGTCGCGGAGCTTTCGGAAGTGTTGAACAAGGCGCGCGGCGAAGTTTCGAAAGTGACCGATCTGCGTAAGGATCTGATTGCGAATATCTCGCACGATTTGCGTACACCGCTGACTATGGTGAAAGCCTATGCAGAGATGATTCGGGATCTTTCCGGCGATAATCCGGTGAAGCGCAAGGAGCATATACAGGTGATCATTGATGAATCTGATCGGCTGTCGAATCTGGTGAGTAGTATTTTGGAGCTTTCCCGTTTGGAAAGCGGTAATTTGGAACTGGAGCTGGAAGATTTCGATGTGCATGAAAAACTGCACGAGGTGATGAATCGTTACACGATTCTCATGGAACGGGACGGATACAATATCCAGTTGGAACTGGATGAGGATAAAACTTGTCGTGCGGATACGGCTAAAATTGACCAAGTACTGTACAATTTGATTAACAATGCCGTGAATTACTGCGGTGAGGATAAGCAAATCATTGTTCGGCAACGCAATCAGAATGGTAAGGTGCGGATTGAGATTTCTGATCATGGAAAGGGGATCCCCCAAGAGCAACTTCCTGTGATTTTTGATCGTTACTACCGAGGAGATAAGTATAAGCGCGAAACGGTTGGCACCGGTCTGGGGCTTTCCATCGTAAAGGAAATATTGAAAAGGCATAGCTTCTCGTTCGGGGTGCAGAGTACGGAAGGAAAAGGCTCAACATTCTGGTTTGAAATGAATGAAATATAAGCAAAAGCGGCAGTATCAGAAAGCTCTGATACTGCCGCAGGTTTTTATTTTAACTTAACGCTGGTGTGGGACCGTTATTGTCCGGAAGTTCCGGATTTTCCGGTTCATGATCTTCCAGTTTTGCCGGATCCATTTTGCCTTCCATGAGCTTGTAGAAGTCATCGCTGTCGATCTTTTCATATTTTACAAGATATTTTGCAACTAAATGCAACTTGTCGATATGCTCTCGCAGTAAATCTTCCGCCTGCTGGAAGCTGTCCTCGATAATCGAGCGGATTTCGCTGTCAATTTCCGCGGCGATGTTTTCCGAATAGCTGGGCGTGTTGCTGTAGTCCCTGCCAAGGAACACCTCATGTTCACCTTGACCATATACCACAGGACCGAGCTTTTCGCTGAATCCGTAGCGGGTAACCATGTTCCGTGCGGTTTGCGTGGCGCGTTCCAGATCGTTAGAGGCACCGGTGGAGATATCGTCCAAAATGATTTTTTCTGCCACACGACCGCCCAGCAGCACAACGATATTCTCTCGCATTTCGTTTTTGCTGACATAGGATTTATCCTTTTCGGGCAGCGACATGGTATAACCGCCGGCGTGACCACGCGGAATAATCGAAACCTGATGGACTTTATCCTGCGTTTTAAGGAAATACGTACACACCGCGTGTCCGCCCTCGTGGTAAGCCGTCAGGCGCTTTTCTGCTTCGGTAACGACTTTGCTTTTCTTTTCCGGTCCTGCAATGACCTTGATTGCCGCTTCCTCCATATCCTCACGGATAATGGCTTTGCGGTTTTTCCGTGCTGCAAGCAAGCTTGCCTCGTTCACAAGGTTTTCCAAATCCGCACCAGTGAAGCCCACGGTGGTTTTTGCAATCGTACCCAGATTGACATCCGGTCCAAGCGGCTTGTTGCGCGTATGGACTTTGAGAATTTCCTCTCTGCCCTTGACATCGGGGTAGCCCACATAAATCTGCCGGTCGAACCGACCCGGACGCAGCAGCGCGGGATCAAGAATATCCCGGCGGTTGGTTGCAGCCATAACAATAATGCCTTCGTTTCCGGTAAAGCCGTCCATTTCGACAAGCAACTGGTTCAAGGTCTGTTCGCGCTCATCGTGACCGCCGCCCAGCCCGGCACCTCTTTGGCGACCGACTGCATCAATTTCATCAATGAAAATAATAGCCGGAGCGTTTTTCTTAGCCTGTTCAAACAAGTCACGCACACGAGAAGCACCCACACCGACGAACATTTCTACAAAGTCCGAACCGGAAATAGAGAAGAATGGCACGCCGGCTTCTCCCGCGACGGCGCGGGCAAGCAAAGTTTTACCCGTACCGGGGGGCCCCAGCAGTAGCACGCCTTTGGGAATCCGTGCACCGATTTCGTTATATTTTCTGTTATCGCGCAGGAAATCAACGATTTCCTTCAGTTCTTCTTTTTCTTCGTCCGCGCCGGCAACATCGGCAAAGGTTGCTTTCTTACCGACATTCAGGTGCTGTTTGGCGTTGGATTTTCCGAAAGAATTGAATTTTCCGCCGCCATTTGCCGCCTTCATGGTGTAAACAAAAATTGCAATCATCACAACAAGCAGCAGCAAGGAGGGAATCATACTCACCCATACACTATTGTCTTTTACGGCAATCAAATCGTATTTCAGCGGGTTGGTTGGGTTTGCATCATCGTAACGTTTCCGATAGCTGTCATCCCCCGTACCGAGCACTTCCTGTACGAAAATTGACACATTGGGAACCGTGTATGTTTTCTCCTCGCTGGAATCTTTCAAATGATATTCCAGTTTTCCGGATCCAAGGTCAAAGGTAAATTCCGAGACCTTTAAGTCGTCAAAATACCGCATCACTGTGGAATATTCCGTTGTACTCTTGCTGGTTGAAATCGACCGCAGCAAAAAGATGATGCCGCTGACGATTAGGGCGCTGATCAGCAGGTAGATGATAAGGTTTTTGCCGCTGTTTTTGAGTTTCAATCAATCACTCCGTTCTTTTGTTCTGTTTTTGTCTGTACGATGCCGATATAGGGCAGTCCGCGGAATTGCTCGTTATAATCCAACCCATAACCGACGACAAAATCGTCGGGAATCTCAAAACACCGGTAATCGGCAGTAATATCCGCAACCCGGCGGGAAGGTTTATCCAACAGCACGGCGGTTTTCACCGTTCGTGCGCCGCAATCCTGGAAATGCCGGATCAACGCAGAGAGCGTGTGTCCGGTATCAAGGATATCCTCAATCAGCAGAATATCTCTGCCACGGATATCTTGTTTTAAATCACAGGAAACGCAAACTGTGCCGGTGCTGTGTTCACCCAAATAGCTGCTTGCCCGGATGAAATCCACAGCGAATCCGCCTGGATTTATCGCACGAATGAGATCCGCCGCAAAGATAAACGCACCGTTGAGCACACAGATGGCAGTGAGGTTGTTCGGATCTTGCATATCACCAGAAATCTGCTTTGCCAGCGCCGTTACCCGTTCGCGGATTTCCTCCTCAGAGAACAGCGGTTTGATTTTCAGTTGGTTGGTCGTCATATTATGCTCCAAAAAGTATCCGCAGCAAATTATCATACCAGAAAGGTGTGAAATCTGTGTGATAATCTGCGGTTATTTCATAAAATCCAAATAAATACAGTGCGAAGTGTTTTCGTCCGGCACACACCGCGCTGCTACGCCAAATTCTTCAAGATAAATCAGCCCTTGCTCGTCTGCAATACAAACCAGCAGGTCGCGTCGGTTTGCCGGAACATGCGCGTTGAGCAGCTTTTTCACAGAAGAAGTAAAACTTCTGCCGGAAAGCTGAATTTTATCGCCGGCGCGTCGGTTTCTGAGCACTGTGATACCTTTCAGTTTATCATAATCCATCATAGATTTTGCAAACTTTTTGTAAAAAATCATATCCTTTGGCGGATAGGAAATTTCCCGTATCATCAGCTTCCTGCCGTGGAAATTGATTGCACTTCCGATGGAGAGCACCACCTCGAAATCTTCCGGCAAGGGTTGTGCCATTCTTATTTGCAGCCGGTTTTGTCTGCATACTGCGAACAATGTGCCTTGTAAATTGATTTTCCCACCGGTGCGGCAAAGCGCCAACAGTTCTTCCAGCTTGGCAGTATTCAATCGGCAGTGGTGTTCTTGTAATAAACAATATACCGCGCGGGTTTGCAAAGCCGGATCAAGCGCAAGCAGCGCTTGAGCGTCCCAGCCGTCCGGCTTTTGGATGGCGGAGATCGCTTTGTATGTTTGCTGCGCTAAATATGCCTCGTCTGCGGAAAATGCGCGCAGACTGCGTAAAAATGTTTCATGCAGTGCGGGATTGATTTCCCGCAGCACGGGAATGATTTTATGCCGGATGCGATTGCGCGAACAGGTTTCCGCTAGATTCGTGGAATCGGTCACAAAGGCCTGCTGGCGCGAATGCAAATACGCTTCGGTTTCCTCCCGCGTGCAGTGAAGCAAAGGCCGAATAATGGTTCCGCCAACAGCAGGAGCACTGTGTGTGGGCGGGGTTTCTCGTGTGGGAGGGATCCCGCACAAGCCTTTTAAAGCTGTGCCGCGCGCCAAACGGAACAGCACGGTTTCCAGATTATCTGAAAGCGTATGTGCGGTGGCGATTTTTACGTCGCCGGCATGTACTTTTGCTAGTTCCGCAGCAGCTTCTGCGTAAATCCGGTAGCGGATTTCGCGCGCACCTTCTTCAATAGAATACGAATGTGAGCGGCAGAACGCCGATACATCCACACGTTTACAAAAGAACGGAATCTCCAATCGTCCGCACAAATCCTGACAAAATGCCTCATCGCGGTCACTTTCCGCACCGCGCAGGCAGTGATTGATATGCACGGCAGCAACCGGATATCCCAGTTCCAGCAGGCAAAGCAGCAAGCAAACGCTGTCCGCACCGCCGGATAACCCGACCAGAAC
>DBRO01000089.1:0-6568 GCA_002306005.1 Ruminococcus sp. UBA1366
TTTATATCATAACAGGGAACCCTTAAGAAAAACTCGTGAAAAGTCTTAGAAATATCTTAAGATAACAGGGAATTTGTAAGAGATAAAAAAAATAAAAAAGTACAGAAATTAACATTCTGTACTTTTTTTAATCACTAAACCATTCGGAAACGATCAAGCTTTCATTCGTTTTTTCTGTTCATTGAAAAAAGCTGTGTTGGGTAACACAGCTTTTCCTATTTTGCACGGTTAGGTCACCGTTCATGAACGTTCATTTCATTCCTGTTGATTATATGATATGTCACCCAAAAAAATCTGTCACGTGCTAAATCCCCGTGAATTCATAAGGAAGCGGAAACCATAGGAAAATTATGGGCAAAGGCCTTGACAACGGGAAATAAATCAGCTATACTAATTTCAGAACCATTTAGGACTGAATGAGCTAGCTGTTTATCAGTGAACTCTATGAGCCTAAGCGGTTCTATTTTCATATTCTGAATCGGATAGATCCGCATAAGAAAATTACCTGAATTGGTAAATGCCCATGAAAGCAGACACACAGATCGATATTGTGGCTTTTATGAAAGCGGATGTTCTGCCAGTACGCGGTAGATTGCAGCAGCGCCTTCTTGGTTTAGGGACGTGCCGTCATCAGAAAGATATTTCTCGGCAATTTCGCCATCTGCGCCGGAAACCGCCGCGCTGACATCCAGATAGGTAACATCTTCCTCGTCCTTTACTGCAGCGGCAAGTGCCTCGGCGTACACATCTGCGCCCTCGCCAATGGGGGAAAGCACACAGATTTTTGCGGAGGATTCCCCGCGAATGGCAGAAAAAATGGCATCAAAATCATTGGCATAGTCGTCCGGATCGGTTTCATCCAGATCCGTGTTCAGCCAAATGTAAACAGAACTTGCCTTACTGATACTCACAGCATAGCGTAATGTGCTGGAACTTCCATTGTACCAAAGCTCTTTGGTGGGAAGATTTTCCGCGGTTGCACTGCCGGTTAAAAAATTCGCATTTTCCAAATCGGGTAAGTGATCCCGTAATGCGGCACACATGGCATCACCCACAAATAAGGTCTGCGCAAGATCGTCGCTGGAAAGAGTCGTGGCGTTGTCTTTGGCAGTTTCCGTTGGCACTGTAGTTTCCTCCAGTGAAAGGGTCGTATTAGCGACTGTGGTAGTTTTCGGCGCGGTAGTCGTTTCGGCGGAAGAATCTTCCGTGCCGCTAACGGTGGTAATGTCAAAAGGCTTGTAGTCGTCTGCCACCGTTCCGCAGGCGCTCAGCAGGAGGGCACTGCTCAGCGTAGCGGCAAGGGTTGCTTTTAGCTTCATTTTGCAAGGCTCCTTTTGTCAGAAGAATATAAGAATCGGTTAACCGTATCAGCAAGTTGTTCGGCAATTTCTCTGGGCGTAACGTTGCCGTTCACCGTCAAGGCGCTGTGCTTTTTGTAAAAGGGCAGGCGACTTTCATACCGTGCTAAAAGTTCCTCCCGGGTGGCATTTGCGGCAAGCGGGCGGTATTTATCCCCTTGAATCCGTGCGTAGCAGGTGTCAAAATCTGTGTCAATCAGTACGCTAACAGCATATTCCAGTGCAAGCGCACCGTTTTCTTCCGAGACCAAAGCGCCGCCACCCGTTGCAACCACAGCCGGCTTGGAAATAAAATGCTTTAGCGCATCCGTTTCCGCACGCCGAAAATAGCTTTCTCCATGACGTGCAAAAATTTCAGGAATTCTCATGCCCAGTGTCTGTTCAATGTAATCGTCTAAATCATAAAACACGCAGCCGATCTGCTTTGCAAAAAGTCTGCCCGCAGTTGTTTTTCCACACCCCATAAAGCCGCATAAAAACACCGGCTGTTGGAGCGTCCAGATGTTCGTATTCATTGATTTTCGGCAGCGGGGAAATCCCGCGTCACCACTTCCTCCATTTCGCGGATAATCTCGTTAACCTCTGTGTCCGTATAGGTATCGCCGTCCCAGATTTCGTGGGCGGAAACCGCCTGCCAAACCAGCATTGCCATGCCGCCCAGTGTGGGAATGCCCAACGCCTGTGCTTTTTGCATCAGTAAAGTTTGTGCTGGATTGTAAATCACATCAAAAACAAATCCAGCGCGTGCGATGATTTCGTCCGGAACAACGCATTGATTCAAGTTTGGGTACATACCCACCGGCGTGGCGTTCATCAGTAAATCAAATTCGCCGGAAATCTCCTCCAGCGTGGTGAGGGAAATCTCTGCATTCGGTTTTTGAATCAGTGCTGCCGCACGAACTTCCTGTGCCGCGGGGAAGTCAGCTTCCCGAACCGCAATCGTCAGTGCCGCACCCTCCCGCACGGATTCAATCGCCATCATTCTGCCCACGCCGCCGCAGCCCAGCAGCAGCACCTTGCAGGCAAGCGTCTGTCCCGCCGCGCGCAGACTGCGCACAAAGCCGTCCACATCGGTGTTGTACCCGGTGAAAAATCCGTCCTTGTTGTCCACGCAGTTCACCGCACCATAGCGCTTGGCGGTTTCGTCCAGCTCGTCCAGCTGGCGCATAATACCGATTTTGTGCGGTATGGTAACGTTGTATCCGCGTAAAGAACGCAGCAGCGTTCGGCTGTTGTCTAACTGTTCGGACTTTATTTCCAAAATAGAATACTGAAACAGCCGGTCTTTCAATTCAAACAACCGCTTGTGAATGGGCGGCGACATCGTGTGCTTTAAGCTTTCGCCAAGCACACAAAAAGTTCTGGAGCTTTCCGGTTCCTGCATAGGGGTACCCCTTTCAAAATCTTATAAGTGAATGACATAGTCTCGTCCTGTCAGCTGATATTGTGTGTAGGTGACACCGGCTAAGGCAAACATTCTTTTGGAAGCCTTGACCGAGTCCGTGTCCGGATATAAGTCTTTTAAATAAACTACCTCTCGAATGCCGCTCTGAATAATTGCTTTCGCGCATTCGTTGCAGGGAAAGAGCGTGACAAAAATCCGCGCATCCTTGAGTGAGCCGGTCGAGCGGTTTAAAATCGCGTTCATTTCCGCATGGCAAACAAACGGATATTTGGTGTCCAGCGCATCCCCTTCGCGTTCCCAAGGCATCTCATCATCACTGCAGCCGATGGGCATTCCGTTATAGCCCACGGAAAGAATCTTATTTTCCGCGCTGACAATGCAAGCGCCCACCTGCGTGTTGTTGTCCTTGCTGCGCCCCGCCGAAAGTAAAGCCAGCCCCATAAAGTACTCATCCCATGTTAAGTAATCCATCCGTTTCATGCAAACCCTCCGTTCGCAAAACTGCTGTTATCTATGCGAGTGCAGCCGCCTTTTCCAAAGATTTTAAATCCTCAATATTCGCAACCGAAATGCCTTTTAGCGTTTTTTTCACCAGTCCGGAAAGCACCTTGTTCGGGCCGAGTTCCACAAATCCCGTAAATCCTTCCGCCTGTAACGCCGCAAGTTCTTCTGTAAAGCGCACGGGCGAAACAATGTGTTTTGCCAAAAGCGCAGGGAAATCCGAAAAATCCGTCAGCTTTCCGCCGGTTACATTGCTGTAAAAATCCACCGCCGGCGCATGGAATTTCACATCGCGGATTTCGGCGTAAAATTCGTCCGCCGCCGATTGCATGAGTTTGGAGTGAAAGGCCGAGGCAACGTTTAGGCGAATTGCTTTTGCTTTTTTTTCTGTGAACAAAGCCGCCGCCCGAGCCGCCGCTTCTTCCTCGCCGGCAATCACCGTCTGTACGGGGGAATTAAAATTCACCGCCGCCACATAGCCTTCTGTCTGTTCGCAAACGGCAGAAACCTCCGCCGCCGGCAAGCCAATTACGGCATACATTGCGCCGGAAACCGCCTCCGCCGCTTTTTGCATTGCCCGGGCGCGTGCGCTGATGACAGTAAAACCATCCTCCGGCGAAAGCACACCCGCCGCAACAAGCGCCGCGTATTCACCAAGGGAATGTCCTGCTACGGCAGAGAATCCGATTCCATGTGCTTTTGCTGCTTCCAGTGCGCAAAGCGATGCCACCATGATAGCAGGCTGTGTATAAGCGGTTTGTGCCAGCAGGCTGTCGTCAAAGCCCGTGCTGTCGGGAAAAATCACGTCCTCCAGCCGGTAGCCCAGCACCGAGGATGCCAGTGAAAAAACTTGCTTTGCCGCCGGGAATTCGTCATACAATTCCCGCGCCATACCGTGATATTGCGAGCCTTGTCCGGAAAATAAGAATACGTTCAAATCAGTACATTCCTTTCGTTTATGCGGGAGAAACCACCCAGTGTCGGTCGATGGCACATCCGGGGATTCCCGGACGATTTTTGCGCTTTTTCGTTTTAAACGGCAAAAGTTTTTCATAAATTTTTCTTGACGGATTCCGTAAAACAAGTTATAATGAAAAAAGACTTGTTTGTCAGGATAGGCTTTGGTATTGCTGAGTTAAATAAGATAATTTAATCAATTATAAAATTTTTAAAAATAAGTGGGAATTCTTTCTGCCGAAACACAACATTGCTTATATTATAGCATATTTGGCGCCGGCAGGCAAGATTTATGGGAGGAATTTTTTTTGATGGGAATCAAAATTGCGGGAACAGGCAGTTATGCACCTGAGCTGGTTGTTGAAAACAACGACTTTACCGCGTTCGTGGATACATCTGATGAATGGATTCGGACTAGAACGGGCATGGTTCAGCGGCATATCTCATCGGGGGAACCCACATGGTACATGGGTGCCAAAGCCGCACAGGAAGCGATGAACCATGCGGGAATTGCTGCCAATCAGGTGGGACTGATTGTTGCTGCTACCATTACGGGAGATTATTACGCACCGTCCCTGTCCTGTATGATACAGCGGGAGTTGGGTGCAATTGGCTGTATTGCGATCGATGTCAATTGCGCGTGTGCGGGCTTTGTGTATGCCTTTGACCTAGCACGCCGTTATTTAGAAACCGATCCGGAATTGACCTATGCGGTGGTGGTTTCGTCTGAAAATCTCACAAAGCTTACGGATTATACGGATCGTTCCACATGCGTTTTATTTGGTGACGGTGCTGCGGCTTGTGTTGTCACGCGTTCGCAGGGACTGTATACCTGCTTTTTGGGTGCGGACGGAAACGGCGCAAAAAGCCTGTTTACGCGTTCCATTCCCCCGGCTAACGCCTTTATGCCCGATCCACCGAAAGCGTATGACGACGGGTTTCCCGCCGGCAACGGACATTATATTTATCAGGACGGCAGAGAGGTTTATAAATTTGCCATCAAAGCCCTTCCGCTTGCAGTAAACGGCGCGGCGGAAAAAATCGGGTTTGATGTGCGGAGTCTGGATCTCATTATCCCGCATCAGGCAAATATTCGGATTATCGAAACCGCTGCGGAACGACTGGGCGTGTCGCAGGAGCGGTTCTATTTAAATTTAGAAAAGTACGGTAATACCTCCAGCGCAAGCATTCCGCTGGCATTGGATGAAGCGGTGAAAAACGGTTCAATCCAAACAGGCGATAAGATTTGTCTGGTTGGCTTTGGTGCGGGACTGACCTACGGCGCAGTAATTTTTGAATATTAAGGATCAATGATAAGAAGCGAAAGGACGAAAATGCATGAATACCGAAATTACAAAGCTGCTTTCTATTCGTTATCCGCTGATACAGGGCGGTATGGCGTGGGTTGCGGAAAGTAACCTTGCGGCGGCGGTTTCCAACGCAGGCGGACTGGGATTGATTGCCGGAGGCGCGGCACCCATTGATTACCTGCGGGGAGAAATCCGTAAATGCAAGGAAATGACGGACAAACCCTTCGGCGTGAATGTGATGCTCATGTCCCCTAATGCGGAGGAACTGGCACAGCTCGTGATTGACGAGGGCGTACCGGTAGTGACAACCGGCGCGGGAAATCCCGGCAAGTATATGGCGGCATGGAAAGAAGCCGGCATCAAAGTCATTCCCGTGGTGCCTTCCGTGGCACTGGCAAAACGCATGGAGCGTGCCGGTGCGGATGCGCTTGTCGCCGAGGGTACGGAATCCGGCGGGCATATCGGGGAGAACACTACCATGTGCCTTGTCCCGCAGGTTGTGGACGCAGTAAAAATTCCCGTGATTGCGGCGGGCGGGATTGCCGATGGCAGGGGCATTGCCGCGGCGATGATGCTGGGCGCGCAAGGCGTACAGCTTGGTACGCGCTTTCTTGCGTCGGAAGAATGCCGAATTCATGAGAATTTTAAAAATCTGGTGCTGGGCGCAAAGGACACGGACAGCATTGTCACCGGTCGTTTTACCGGACATCCTTGCCGGAGCATTAAAACGAAGTATGCCAAAAGCCTGCTGACGTTTGAGCGCGAGGGCGGCACACCGGATGAGTTTGAAAATCTCACAGTCGGTTCTCTGCGCAAAGCCGTTGTGGACGGCAATATTGAGGAAGGCTCGTTCCTTTGCGGCGCGATTGCCGGTATGATTCACGAAATCAAACCTGTGCGCGAAATCGTGGAGGAAATGTTCTCACAGGCGGAAGCGCTTTTGCAGGGCGCAAAATAATATTTTTTGTTTTTTGGTGAAATGTGAGAGTGGATTTTTGCAATATTAAATATTTTAACTAATTATCTGATCGAATTTG
>DBRO01000089.1:6664-11371 GCA_002306005.1 Ruminococcus sp. UBA1366
GAATGCTACGCCGCGGATGTGTCATCCCATGCGGCTTGCGAAGCAATGGTGAAAAAAATCAAAGCGGATTTTGGCAGTATCGATGTGCTGGTGAACAACGCCGGCATCACGCGGGACGGACTTTTGGCGCGCATGAGCGAGGAGCATTACGACCTTGTCATTGCCGTCAACCAAAAAAGTGTGTTCAATATGACAAAATTCGTCGGCACGGTGATGATGCGTCAGCGCGGCGGAAGAATCATCAATCTTTCGTCCGTAGCAGGACTGTACGGCAACGCCGGACAGTTTAATTATTCCGCGTCCAAGGCGGCAATTATCGGCATGACCAAATCCGCGGCAAAGGAACTGGGCTCCCGCGGGATTACGGTGAACGCCGTTGCGCCGGGCTTTATTCAAACGCCGATGACCGACCAGCTGACGGAGGAGCAGAAAGCGGCGATCTTGAATATGATTGCCATGAAACGGTACGGACAGGTGGACGAAATTGCCGGCGTGGTGTCGTTTCTTGCATCGCCGGACGCAAGCTATGTAACCGGACAGGTGATTGAAATTTCCGGCGGACTTTCAATGTAAAACAGGGCAAGCGGAGGATTTTTTATGAAAAGAGTTGTCATAACCGGCGTGGGAAGTGTCAATCCGTTGGGAAAAACGGTGCCGGAGTTCTGGGAAAATATTAAGGCGGGAAAGCTTGGCTTTTCGGAAATCGACCAGTTTGAAGCGGCGGATTTTCCGATAAAATACGTCGGTGCGGTGAAGAATTTTGACCCGTCCGCGTGTATTGACAAAAAAGAAGCGCGTAGAATGGATCGTTTTACGCAGTTTGCTGTCTGTGCGGCAAAGGAAGCCCTCGACGATGCGGGTACGGATTTTGCGGATACTGATCCGTTCCGCGTGGGTGTGATTGTCGGCGCAGGAATTGGCGGATTGGACCAAACCGAACAGGAACACAGTAAGTATCTGGCAAAAGGACACGATCGCATTTCGGTGTTTTATATCCCGATGATGATTGCAAACATGGCGGCAGGTATGATTGCCATGAAAACCGGATTTAAGGGCGATAATTTTTGTACGGTAACCGCCTGTGCGTCCGGCGCAAATGCGGTGGGCGAGGCGTTTCGTAAGATTAAGGACGGCTATCTGGACGTTTGCCTGTGCGGCGGCACGGAAGCTTGCATTACGGAATTCGCGTTGGGTGGTTTCAATAATATGAAAGCGCTTTCCCGCGCACAGAGCGTGGAGGAAGCCTCCACGCCGTTTGATTTAAACCGGCAGGGCTTTGTGCTCAGCGAGGGAAGCGGCATTCTTGTGCTGGAAGAACTGGAGCACGCCAAAGCGCGGGGGGCGAAAATTTATGCGGAAATCGCCGGCTACGGTGCTACGGGCGATGCCTACCACATGACCAGCCCTGATCCGGACGGCACGGCGGCGGCACGTGCCATGGTGAATGCCTATACCGAGGCAGGCTTGCAGGCGCAGGACATCGGCTATATCAACGCGCACGGCACGTCCACGCAGCTCAACGATAAGTACGAAACCACAGCAATTAAGCTGGCTTTGGGCGAATTCGCCAACCAAACGGTCGTGAATTCCACCAAGTCGCTGTTCGGACATTTGCTGGGTGCGGCAGGTGCGGTGGAAGCCATCGTGACAGCGCTTTCGCTGCGGGACGGCTTGATCCACAAAACGGCGGGCTATCAAACGCCCGATCCCGAATGTGATTTAAACTATAATACCGAGAGCAATCTGGAAACAGAATTCAACGCCGCGCTGTCCAATTCGCTGGGATTCGGCGGACACAACGCAACGCTGTGTTTAAAAAAATACAAGGCGTAGCCGCAGCGGAAAGGAGCAAGTTATGGGAAAGAAATTCATCGGCAACGGTCTGGAAATCAACGACTTAGATAAAATCGCGCAGATTTTAAAGAAAAACGGACTGAGCAGAATTGCCGTTAGCAATGAGGAATTTACATTAGAAATTGAGGACAAACCCGCACCGCCCCCACACATGGCAGGAAGCTGCCCGCCGCCCCCACCGCAAATGGGTATGCAGGGGGGATTCCCCATGCCGGCACCGCCTGTGGGTGTACCCAATGAACCCACAGCACAATCGCCGGCGGAAACCGCCCCGCAGATGGCAGGTACGGCAGTCAAAGCGCCCATCGTGGGAACGTATTATTCTGCGGCATCACCGGATTCTGAACCGTTTGTGACAGTGGGTGCTCGGGTCAATAAGGGCGATGTTATTTTCATTATCGAGTCCATGAAGGTGATGAGCGAGGTGCAGAGCGAGGTTTCCGGCACGGTGAAGGAACTCTGCGTGAACAACGGCGATGCGGTGGAGTTTGGGCAAACCGTCATGATCATTGATTAGATGGGAGAAAAAATATGGCAGTCTTGATGGACAGAGCGCAGATTATGGAGATTATCCCGCATAGGGATCCGTTTCTGCTGATAGATGAAATCAACGAGCTGGAGCCCGGTAAGCGGGTTGTGGCAACGAAATATATCAAAGAAGAAGACTTCTGGTTTGCCGGGCATTTTCCCGGTTATCCGGTAACGCCCGGCGTGCTTATGCTGGAAATGCTGGCGCAGGCAGGGGCAGTGGCGCTGCTTTGCCTGCCGGAAAACAAGGGCAAAATCGGTTTGTTCGGCGGCATTGATAAAGCAAAATTCCGCCGGCAGGTTGTGCCGGGCGATGTGCTGACGCTTGCGGTGGAGATTATCAAAACCAAAGGCCCCATCGGGGTTGGCAGCGGCATTGCCACCGTGGACGGCAAAAAAGCGGTTTCGGCAGAGATTACCTTTGCGATTAAGTAAAACGGGATTGGGTGTTTGAGGAATGTTCAGTAAGGTTTTGATAGCAAACCGCGGGGAGATTGCCGTGCGGATTATCCGTGCCTGCCGTGAGTTGGGGCTTGCGACCGTGGCGGTGTATTCCGAGGCGGATAAAAGCGCCCTGCACGCAAAAATTGCAGATGAGGCAATTTGTATCGGCCCCGCACAAAGTAAGGATAGCTACCTGAATGTACGGGCAATGATTTCTGCGTGCGAGATTACCGGTGCGGATGCCATTCACCCCGGCTTTGGGTTTCTTTCTGAAAATCCTGCGTTTGCAAAAACCTGTGAGAAGTGCGGCATTACTTTTATCGGGCCGCGTGCGGAAAGCATTGAAATGCTGGGCGATAAAGCACAGGCTAAGGAAACCATGAAAGCCGCCGGTGTGCCGGTGATTCCCGGATCAGACGGCGCGGTAAACAATCTGGATTACGCGCAGGACGTGGCACAGCGCATGGGGTATCCGGTGATGATCAAAGCATCCGCGGGCGGCGGGGGCAGGGGCATCCGCATTGTGCGAAATGCGGAGGAACTGGATTCGCAGATTCTTGCCGCAAAACAGGAGGCGCTTGCCTGCTTTGGCAACGACGAGGTGTACATCGAGAAATTCATTGAGAACCCCAAGCACATAGAAATTCAGATTCTGGCGGACAATTACGGCAATACCGTTGCGTTGGGAGAACGGGACTGCTCCATGCAGCGCCGCAACCAAAAGGTGCTGGAGGAATCCCCTTCGCCGGTGATGACGGAGTCCTTGCGAGCGCGTATGGGCGAAGCAGCAGTGAGCGCCGCCAAAGCGTCCGGCTACCGCAATGCGGGAACCATTGAGTTTTTAGTGGATAGCCAGCGCAGGTTTTATTTTATGGAAATGAACACGCGGATTCAGGTAGAGCACCCCGTAACAGAGGCAGTCACAGGGATTGATTTGGTCAAACAGCAACTGCTGATTGCCATGGGTGAACCGCTTGCTTTTACGCAGGAAGATATTTGCTTGACAGGACACGCAATAGAGTGTAGAATAAATGCGGAGGACCCGCAAATGAATTTCCGGCCCTCTCCGGGGCTCATCCGCTCTTTGCATATTCCGGGCGGATTCGGTGTGCGCGTGGATACCGCTGTGTATCAAGGGTACGAAATCCCGCCCTATTACGATTCGATGATTGGCAAGCTGATTGTGTACGCAAAAACCCGCGACGAGGCGATTGCAAAAATGCGCTGGGCGCTTGCGGAATTCATCGTGGACGGCGTTGCGACAAATATTGAGTTTCAGCTCAAATTGATTCGCACGGAGGCATTCCTGCGCGGAGATTATGACAATGGCTTTCTAACGCGCACGGATATTATGAAATAAGGACTTTTGGCTATGCTTGAAGATTTGTTTTCGGTAGTAAAAACCCGTTTTAACGGCGAACAAAAGCATGAGGAAGGCAAAAAAACGGATATTCCGAATGATTTGCTGTTTAAATGCCCGCGCTGTTCCGGTGTAACATTCATGGAGGATTTCAATTCGTCGGGGAAAATTTGCCCGCATTGTAATTACCATGCGCGGATTTCTGCGAGAGAACGGCTGGAAATTACCGTGGATAAGGACAGCTTTTCGGAATTTGACGCGGATATGATTTCAGAAAATCCGATTGATTTTCCGGAGTATGAGCAAAAACAAGCGGCACTGCGTGAAAAAACCGGACTGAAAGATGCCGTTTTAACTGGTACTGCAACCATTCGCGGGGTGGAGATTGTCATTATCGTGATGGATTCGCAGTTTATGATGGCATCCATGGGCAGTGTGGTGGGCGAAAAAATCACCCGGGCGTTCGAGTACGCAACCGCACAGGGACTGCCGGTGATTGCCTTTACCGCGTCCGGCGGCGC
>DBRO01000089.1:11467-15530 GCA_002306005.1 Ruminococcus sp. UBA1366
GTGATTGAGGGTACGATTAAACAGCGCCTGCCGGATGAATTTCAATCCGCGGAATTTATGCTGGAAGCAGGCTTTATTGACATGATTGTGGAGCGCAAACGAATGCGTCGCACGCTTGCACATCTGCTGAAACTGCATGGTTTCGGCAAGGAACTTCAATAAGAAAGGGCTGTTTGCATGGCAGAAATGACGGCTTATGAACGGCTTTTGCTGGTGCGGAATAAAAACCGCCCCACAGTGCGGGATTATATTCCGCTGATATTTGATGATTTTTTTGAACTGCACGGCGACCGGCTTTTTGGCGACGACGGCGCGATTATAGGCGGTGTGTGCAGCTTTCGCGGAAAGCCCGTGACGGTGCTGGCACAGGTGAAGGGCAGAAATTTAGATGAAAATAAGGCATCGAATTTCTCCATGCCCCACCCGGAGGGCTATCGGAAAGCACTGCGGCTGGCAAAGCAGGCGGAAAAATTCCACCGGCCCGTGATTTGTTTGATTGATACCCCCGGCGCGTTTTGCGGCGTAGAGGCGGAAAAGCGCGGGCAGGGCGAGGCAATTGCCCGCAACCTGATGGAATTCATGACATTGCGTACGCAGGTGATTTCCGTGGTGCTGGGCGAGGGCGGTTCCGGCGGCGCATTGGCGCTGGGCGTGTGCGACGAGCTTGCCATGCTGGAAAACGCATTGTATTCGGTGATTAGTCCCCGCGGCTTTGCCAGTATACTGTGGAAGGATGCCGCACGGGAGCAGGAGGCTTGTAATCTGCTGAAAATTACGGCAGAGGATTTGCAGGCGCTGGGCGTGTGCGATGCGATTATTCCGGAGGCGTTGGGCGGCGCACACAACAGTGCGGAACAAACCGCAGAGTTTCTTTCGGATTATCTTTCTGCTGCTTTGAAAAGAAAATTGCGAAAAGGTATTGACGAATTGCTTGCAGAACGTTATACTAAGTTTAGAAAAATCGGCGCGTTTGCTGAGGAATGAAATATTTCGCCTTAATGTGTAAAAATTGCTATTGCGGCGCGAAGGTCAAACCTGTGCGCGTAATATAGAATCAGAACAGGAATGGAGGGTTACACAAATGGTATTTGATAAAGTTAAGGACATTATTGCCGACCAGTTGGACGCGGATGTGGACGACATTACGATGGAAGCCGTCATCACCGACGACCTTGGCGCGGATTCCCTTGACGTTGTTGACCTGGTGATGTCGCTTGAGGAAGAATTCGACCTCGAAATTCCCGATGAAGAAGTGGAAAACATCAAGACAGTTGGGGACATTGTCAAGTTCATCGAAGAAAAAACTGCGGAGGAAGAATAATTCCGCCGGCAAACAATTTTTGCAAACATAAAACAGGCGTGCTCCTTGTGGGGAGCACGCCTGTTTTTTGTTTTTTTGCTTAATCCGTGTTGAGCGGATAAGCTTTCAGATCGGGTAAATCGGAAAGATTCAGCACCCTGTCGTTTGCATAAACCTTTTTCCACATATCAATCTCCGTGTATTGGTCGGAAAGCTGCATATCCTTGATGGTGAATTCCCCATTCCAAACCGAGAACCATGCCCAGCGCGTGCCGTCCGCAAAAGCCGCATCCACATCAAAGAGCACACCGTTTTCCGTCAGGGCAACGATTTTCTTGGTGGGCGTTGCGGATTTCAGGTAGTTGTAGGTGTCACTTTGGGAAGAATAATCATGTTCTGCGGCATAAATATCATAGCCCAGAATATCCACGGTTTCATCGCCGGGATAGTAATCCGAACGTTGTCCATCCCACACCCAAATGAGGTTGTTGAGCTGATAAACATTCGTCAGCTGGTCGTAAAGTAAATTCCAAAGCTCCTTGTAAGCCTCCGCTCCGGAAGCCCCCCACCAGAACCATTGGTTGTTGGGGTAAGCCGGATCGCCAGCAGCCTCATGCAGGGGACGCCACAGTACCGGTACGCCTGCATCCTGCAAAACTTGTAACTGCGCGGCAATATTTTTTATATCTTCAAGAAGCAAATCGTACCCCTCCGGGTCGGAGCCGTCCAGCGCCGCAGCAAGGCTAAAGGTGGTCTGGTCGGTGTAAAAGCCCTTGGAGCGATCCGCACCATTCTGTCCGATATACGGTTCCGGTGCGCTCCAATGCCAGCATAGGGTAACAATGCCGCCTTGATTCCAGTAGGCAATCGCGTTGGAAACAGATTTCACCGGCTCTGTGCTGCCGCCGCGGCTGGTGGAAGCTTCAATCAAGTCTAACCCAATGATGGCGGGGGATTCGCCGGTTGCCTTTTCAATTTCCTTAAATTCGCGGGATTCCATTCCCAAATCACTGGAGGAATACTGTCCGGAAAGGGTGTATTTGCCGTAAACGTCTGTCAAAAAGTTATACAGTCGTTTGGTCTGGTCGTTGGCATTGGGGTTGCAGAGCTGGTTGCTCACTTCGTATTGACTTAAATCCAGCACCGGAGAGGCGGTGATTTCCAGTTTGTCCACGTACAAATTGCCGTCTCCTTTCGTAATGGAAATGGTGTGTTCTCCCTTGGGAATCGTCACTTTCTGTACGGTGTTCACCGCGAATTCCGTGGTATTCTGTACACTGAACGATGCCGTAACGGTGCCGTCTATGGCAATATTGTTGGAAGCGCCCGCGCTGTCCACCGCGCAGGTAATGGCAAAATCATAAATGCCGTCCGTCGGGAAGTCATAAGTAAAGCTCATTGTAGAATCCGCCGCAGTAAAGCCGGATACAAATCCCGTTCCGCTAAAACTACCCAGAAACGCACTGTCAAATACTGACACGCCACCGGCAAGGTCGCAGTCCTCCGCTTCCGTGTAGAATGCAAAATCCGGATCTGCATCGTTTTGAATGTTATAGTCGGAATAATCCAAGTCTCCCACGCTTTCCACAATCGGCGCAGTGGTAGTTTCGGCTTTGGAATCCGAGGTGCTGCTGGAATCCGCGTCCGCACAGCCGGCGATGGAAACACAAACCGCGCAGGCAAGCGAAAGGCTAAATACTTTTTTAGGCAACCTTTTCATCTTAATTAATCTCCTCCATATGTATCAAAATCGTCATAAATAAATCATATCACATACAAAAGTATTGTCAATACCTTTTTTCAACTTTCATAATACATTCAGTTTTTCAAACGATTAAGACTTGATTTGTACAAAAGCAAAACGTTTTCATTCTTTGGCTTAAATCAACACATAAATTTAATTAAACAAAAAGAAATCCGAAAATTGTCATTTTGTAAAGTTTTTTTGAAAAGTAAAGACTTTACTCATACCATGTGCTATAATAGAACCATATGAAACGTTTGCGCAATGCACGGTTCAATCAAAGAAAAGGATGTGAGCACGGTGCAAAATGAAAAATCCTGCGGTGCGATTGTCTACCGCAAGTATCATGGAAACACAGAAATTCTGCTGATTAAGCATATTAACAGCGGGCACTGGTCGTTCCCCAAGGGCCATGTGGAGGGGAACGAAACCGAGGAAGAAACCGCCCACCGCGAAATTATGGAGGAAACCGGGATCGACGCGATGATCGACACCACCTTCCGAGAAACCGTTTCGTATTCGCCGAAAAAGGATACGAAAAAAGTCGTGGTCTATTTCATTGGCAAGGCAAAAAATACGGATTATGTTGCCAAGGAGGACGAAATTGCTGAAATTAAATGGGTGGAAATTGGCAGAGCATCCTCCGTGTTGTCCTATGACAATGATAAGAATTTAGTATCAAAAGCCAAGAATTACATAGTGTTCTAAGGCTTGTTTTACTCCGCCAGAATGCTTTCGATCCGCGCCAGCTCCTCAGCCGGGAACGTGAGATTTTCCACAGTCTGTACATTTTCCAGAATCTGCTCCGGCCTGCTTGCCCCGATGAGTACAGTCGTTACCTTCGGGTTGCTCAGCACCCAAGCAAGTGCCATTTGGGAGAGCTTCTGTCCGCGGGACTGCGCAATTTCGTTCAGGCGATTCAGCTTGTCCAGCGTCCGGTCCGTCAGCTCGCGGGAGAGCCATTCCGTGTTGCGACCGCTCCGCAGGACGTGTTCGGGGATGCCGCCAAGATATTTGTC
>DBRO01000089.1:15621-16294 GCA_002306005.1 Ruminococcus sp. UBA1366
CGGTTGTAGTTGGAAATTCCCACATATAGTGCCTTGCCCTGCCGCACCGCGTTGTCCAAAGCCAGCGCGGTTTCTTCTGCGGGGGTGTTGGCGTTGTGGCAGTGTACGTAAAAAATATCCACATAGTCCAAACCCATGCGTAAAAGGCTCTGATCCAAGCTTGCCGTCAGGTATTTGCGGGAGCTGTTCCGGCTGCCGTAAGGTCCGCGCCACATATCATAGCCGGCTTTGGTGGAAATGCAAAGCTCATCGCGGAATTTGCCCAGACCGCGCGCTAAAATTCGCCCGAAGGTTTCTTCAGCGGAACCGGGCGCAGGGTTTCCATAGTTGTTTGCCAAATCAAAATGCACGATGCCGTGGTTAAAAGCCGTCCAAACCATCTCCTCGGCGGTGGGGAAACTGCTGTGCAAGCCAAAGTTTTGCCACATACCGAGGGAAATTACCGGCAATTGCAAACCGCTTTTACCGGCACGGCGGTATATCATTTTGTCATAACGGGAATCATCCGGCATAAACATATCTAACAATCCTTTCTGTTTTGGGGCTATTCTTATCATAACCCATAGAGTTTGCTCTAAGTCAAGCTTTTTTCAAAAAATTTGTCAACGGGGGAATCACAATGCGTTATACAATTAAAGAAGCGGCACAGAAAACAGGGCTGTCCGTCTACACC
>DBRO01000089.1:16326-16979 GCA_002306005.1 Ruminococcus sp. UBA1366
TGTTGCCTAAAAAGTTCCGGCATGAGCATTGAGCGGATGAAAGAATTTATGCATCTTTGTTTGGAGGGCGACAAAACCTGCGAACAGCGAAAGGAAATCCTAATGGAACATAAACAGTATATCGCGGAGCAAATGCACGAGCTGCAAAAAAGCCTCTGGACGATTGATTACAAGATTGAGCATTATAAAGAAATCGGCATTTTCCATATCGACGGCGGTGAGGAAGAATAGCCGCCTGCAATTTCAAACGTTTTTGTTTCTGATATTGCTATCACCCGAAAAACTTTATAGAAAAAAACCGAATTTTTGGGGCTTTGCCCCCTTGTCAAAGCGGCGCAGGTATGTTAAAATACTAATGTTGCCGCTTTTTGTTTGCTTAAATTAAGCGAAAGAAAAACTGCGGAAAAACCAAAAGGAAAGGAAGAGTTCAACATGAAATATGGACATTTTGACTTGGAAAACAAAGAATATGTTGTTACCAATCCCGCCACGCCCGCACCGTGGGCAAACTACCTCGGTTCGCCGGAGTACGGTGCAATTATTACGAACAACGCAGGCGGTTACAGCTTCGTCAAAAGCGGTGCCAACGGACGGCATATCCGCTATCGGTTCAACACCAACATTGCCATTCCCGGCAGATATATTTATCTGCG
>DBRO01000055.1:0-9225 GCA_002306005.1 Ruminococcus sp. UBA1366
GTGCCAAGAATCAGCAAGCCTTTCATGTTTGGCTTGCGGACACGGATATTTAGGATAAACAGAATGGAGATTAAAATCATGAACGACTGGAACAGATAGGGGAAAATCGCACTGCCCACATTGTTTTTCGCCAGATAAATTACGGGGAAAATAATCGCGGCAGAAGTCACGGGCAAGCCCTGATACTCCTTGCGGTTTTCTGTTGTATGCTGTTGGCGTTCTTCTTCCATGACGTTAAAAAAGCCCAGCCGGATGACNNGAATACCCGATAATTGCCGGAAAAACGCCAAAACAAACCATGTCGCAGAGCGAATCAATTTGAATACCAAACAGCTTTTCGTGATCGGTACGGTTTTTCATGGAACGCGCTATCTTTCCATCGAACAAATCACAAATTCCAGAAATAAGCAGACAGAGAAACGCGATGGAATAATGCCGTTCCATTACCTGCGTAATGCCGAACACCGAGGATGCCAGTCCGATATAGGTGAGCACTACCGAATAATTATAAAAACCAATCATTTTTTCCTCCGTATGTTGAACTTACTATGCCAGATAGCCCAGCAGCACGGCGGAAATCAATGCCTGCACAATGGCAAAGCGGAAAACCACCTGTGTGTCGGACCAGCCTTTGTTTTTTCTTGCGTGGTCGTGAATGGGGGTGCGGATGTTCTTCATGAAGTTTTTCAGCCGCAGGTAGCGAATGGCGGAAAGCTTGACTAAACCCAGTCCGCCGTCCACAATGAAAACAAACGAGGTGAGCAGGAACAGCACCGGCGCACCGGTTTTCAGCGCGGCGGCGGCAAGCATAACCCCCAGCGCGCGTGAACCCGCATCGCCCATTAAAAGCCGGCTGGGCGAGGCATTAAACCACAGGTATGCAATAACACAGAAAACCAGAATCAATAACAGCACCAAAAAGCGCTTGTCGCCGCCAAAAATCCCAATCAGTGCTACGGCGGTAAGCAGGGAAATGACAGAAAGCGTACCGCAAAGACCGTCCACACCATCCGTGCAGTTGGTGACGTTAATACTTGCCCAAACAAGAACGGCGCCCAGTATCACAAATAAAACAGGGTGCAGGGTGACGGAAATTCCCGCCAGTGCCAGCCGGATTTCCGAGGAATTATAGTAGTAAAACACGCCGGACAGGCCAAAAGAAAGCACAAGGTCAATCAAGCCTTTTTTCAGTTCGCCCCACGGCTTTTCGGCGGCATCATCCAGATAGCCGCTGAGCATAGCTAGAAACGCCAGTGCCAAATAACAAATTAGTTCCAGATTGAGCTTGACCGTAAGTGCGGCGGTGAGGATATAAACCGAAATGAAAATCAGTCCCGCACCGCGTGGTTTCCCCTCCGACAGCGCGCCGTTTACGGCAAATTTCCTGCCCTGATCACGCGGGAGGATTTTTCTGCCGGCGACCAGCGCAGCAAACGTGAAGAAAAACGCCGCCAGGATTGCGACAGGAAATAGAATGCGGTTTTCCGCACCGCCCGTGAGAAGCTCCAGCATTGACATCGTCCTTTATCAAAAAAATTACACGCATACTTGCATATCCTTTTCTATTATACAGCAGTTGAGGCAGAATTTCAACCGCGTATGCGAATTTTCCGCCGGCAACAGCAAGAAATTTTCTTCCTGCTCTATACTATTGTATAATGCTACGGGATATCCCTTGTCGGAAAAATTCTATGGATTCTTCTTGCGGCAGAAAAAAAATCATGTTATAATATTATTACACGTTTGCATGGAATGCGAGATTTTTTGGCGGACGGAACGTTCTTTTGATGCTCTGTCACAACGAAAATTTAAGTTTGCGATGATTTATCACGTAATAAGCATAAGCTAACTTGCCCAATCCAGGGGGATTTGGCTTTCAAACGAAAACCAAAATGGAGGAACCCGTTGCGTACGGGAAAAAACGAATGAGACAATTCACCAAAGCGGAAGCCCGCAGAAACCGAATCGTTCTTTTTGCGATACTGGCAATCCTTGTGATTGCGGTTGTTTTTGTTGTGTCCTTGGGCAGGCAAACGGACAAAGCAAAGAAGAAGCCCGCACAGACACAAGTTACCAGCCAAGACACCGATGATTTGCCGGAAATTGCTTTGCGCGTGGGGCAAGAACTGACATTGGATGAAGAGATTTATGGAAATTCAGAATGGGAAAGTTCCGATGAGAATATTGTGGTTGTGGGCAGTGCCGGTAAAATGATCGGGCTTGCAGTGGGAAACTGTGAGATTTCCACGGAAAGCAACGGAATAACCAAAACAGTGCCGGTGACTGTGGTTTCTGGTTATATGACGCCCGAGGGAGGCGAACCGCAGATCCGTGTGGTGGACGGCGTAACGTATGTGAACGGCATTCTCATTGTAAACAAAACGTACTCTTTGCCGGAGGACTATAATTACGGCGCGGATGAGGAGGCGCTTGCGGCGCTGTATGATATGTTCGATGCGGCGGAGGAGGATGGCATAGAACTGTTTATTGCTTCCGGATTCCGTTCCTATGAAGATCAGAAGGTCTTGTATGAAAAATATGAGGAGGAAAGCGGCAAGGAAGCAGCAGACACATATTCTGCCCGGGCAGGATATTCCGAGCACCAATCCGGACTGGCGTTTGATGTGAATGATCCCAGTGATGCATTTAACGATACGTCCGAGGCACAATGGCTGGCAGAACATTGCGCGGAATTCGGGTTTATTATCCGTTTTCCAAAAGGAAAGGAAAGTGAAACGGGCTATCAGTATGAAAGCTGGCACGTCCGGTATCTTGGGGTGGAAGCCGCGAAAGAAGTCACGGAAAGCGGGAAAAGTTTGGAGGCATTTTTGGGAATTACTTCAGAATATCAGGATTGATGCTTGAATTCTCAGGTTTTCATGTTTTGTTAATGAATTGTAATGGAATCTTGTTCAATTTGATACGAATTACCCTTGACATTCCCGGCGAAATTTTGTAACATATGTATAGGGAATGTAGAATATCCTTCGGGGAAAGAGAAAAAGAACCCGATTTTGTGTCAATCAAAAGATCCTTTGGGAGGCTATTATGAACAAGATGGGAAGCAATGTTGAACAGTTGCCCGTGCGGCGCGGCGTTTTTCCTCACGTAAGATTTGCGTGGATGAAGAGAATTGCAGCGGCATTGACAGCTGTTGTTTTGGTTTTGGGATCCGTTTCTTGCGGCGCGCAGGAGGATTCCGTACCGGAGCAAACGACCACTGCGGTGGGAACAACGGTACCGCAAAGCAGTATCACGACGGGAACCACCACACCGGATTCCGGTGCGGATTCGGTAACGACAACCAGCAAAACGACGGAGGGGTCAACAACCAAGGATACAGGAAGTACAACCGAACAGAACACGACACAAAAGCAGGATACAACCGCTGCAACCAAACCGACGGTTACAGAAAAGCCAAAGACGTCGACTTCGACGGCAAAAACCATAAAAACTACAAAGTCGACCAAGACAACGACCAAACAAACCACCGCAGCCACAACAAATGCACCACAAGAACCGGTTGTTTTCAGTTATAAAGATAATCCCGCGTTGATGGTGCAACGGCTGAGTTCAAGCTACCGGACGGTGTACCAGAAAATCAAAGCCGGATTTGATGCGCATTCCACCGAAATTGCAATTCCGGACGGATTGATTAAAAGCGAGGATATGAGCGAATTCATCCAGATGCTGTTGGTGATTGAATACGGGTATAGTTTTGTCGGCGATGATTTTTCTATGACGGTTTCTTCCGGCGGATGGGTGACCAAGCTGAAACCAAACTATACGATGACCAAAGCTCAGCAAACAAAAGCGGAAAATGCATTGGATAAACGAGTTGCGGAAATTGTCGCAAACGTGTCGGAGTATGCGGATGATTACGAACGGCTGCTGTATATTCATGATGAGATTGTAACCAACTGTACCTATCAAGACGGCAGTGCGCAGGCGTATTCCGCGTATGGCTGCTTGGTGGAAGGCAAAGCGGTTTGCCAAGGATATGCTACGGCGTTTTTCCGGTTGTGCAGCGAGATGGGCATTGAATGCATGCCGATCTTTGGCAAAGACAACAGTTCCGGCGGCGGTGGAACGTCCCATATGTGGAATAAAGTAAAGTTGGGCGGAAGTTGGTACAACGTGGATATTACCTGGGATGATCCGACTTTTTCCAGCGAAATTGCCGATTATGTTCGTTATGATTTCTTTTGCGTGACGGATGCAATTATGCTCAAAGAGCATACGGTTACTGATTCAAGCTTTTATAGTTATCCAACTTCTAAGTCGACAAAATATGACTACTTCGATTATTACGGCTATGTTGCGGATAACATCAGCGATGCGGAAAGTATCATTTTAAAGCAGCTGAAAAGTGCGGCGAAAACAGGCGAAAAATATATCCGGTTGCGCTGCAGTTCAGAAAGTGCGTTCTATGCGGTGAAACAGGATTTGTTCGGTGGCGGTGGAAGTGCGAAAATTTTCGATGTGCTGGAGAAAGGACAGAGTCAGTACGGCGGAAGTTATTCTACTAAGACCTACACCAATTCGGATTCGGATGTTTATTATACCATTACCTTAACACTGAAGTATTAAACACGATGAAAGCACCGGTGGGGGAACCGCCGGTGCTTTTCATGAAAGAAAGGATGATTGAAAATGGACGGAATTCAATATTTGATTCTGCTGGCGGTGGTGTTGGCGGCGGCGGGAATCATTGCCGGTATTTTGCACACACTTTCGGTAAAACTCAATGCTTTGCAGGAAAACGACGATGCAAAAGCATTGTCCGAACAGCTCACACGCGGTCAAACCGATACCCGCCGCGAATTAAACGAAACGGTTCAGAATTCGGTTAAAAATCTGGGGGAAATGGTTTCGCAAAACCAAAAGGATTTTTCAGCCGCGCAGAATGAAAAACTGAGCGCGCTTTCGCAAAACCTAACACAAAAGCAGCAGGATACCAAAGAAGAAGTCGCGCGGCAACTGGCGGCGTTTGAAAAACGTTTTCAGACTTTTGAACTGACCAATGAACAAAAGCTGGATGGCATTCGGTCTACAGTTTCCAAGCGTTTGTCGGAAATTCAGGAGGAAAACGCGAAAAAGCTGGAAGAAATCCGTGGCACAGTGGATGAGAAACTCCAGAAAACGTTGGAAGACCGTATGACGCAGGCGTTTAAGCGCGTAAGCGACCAGCTGGAGAGCGTATATAAAGGGTTGGGCGAAATGCGGGAGCTTGCGGTTGGTGTAGGCGATTTGAAAAAAGTACTGAGCAATGTGAAAACCCGCGGGATTTTGGGTGAAATCCAGCTGGGGGCAATTCTTTCGGAGGTGCTTTCGCCCGAACAGTACGAGGAAAACTGTGCGGTGCGCCCCGGTTCTGCCAATCGCGTGGAATTTGCCATAAAACTGCCGGGGGACGGCGAACAGTGCGTGTATTTGCCGATCGATTCAAAATTTCCCGGGGATACCTACGCGCATTTGCAGGATGCGTACGAAACAGCAAATAAAGATTTGATTCAGGCGGAACTTACTTCGCTGAAACAAAAAATCCGGCTGGAAGCAAAGGATATTTCCACAAAGTACATTGAGCCACCCTATACTACGGCGTATGCCATACTGTTTTTGCCCTTTGAGGGACTGTACGCGGAGGTTGTGAACCGCGGTTTGCTGGAAGAACTACAACGTGATTTTAAAGTCGTAATTGCAGGGCCCAGCACCATGGCGGCACTGCTCAATTCTCTGCAAATGGGATTCCGGACACTTGCCTTGCAAAAACGCAGCAACGAAGTTTGGAAACTGCTGGGCGCGGTGCGTACGGAATTCGATAAGTTTGAGGGGATTCTTGCCGGCGCGCAGAAAAAGCTCACACAGGTGAATGACGATTTGGATAAGCTGGTGGGGGTTCGCACACGCGCAATTAACCGCCGGCTCAAGGATGTGGAGCGGTTGGATTCCGCCAGCACGGAAAAACTCCTCAGTGAGGAGGAATCCACACCGGAGGAGTTGCCGCTACTGTAATTATTTGCGTTAGTTTTCCGGGGAAACTGTGGGCAGGCTGCTGAGGTTGTTTTGATTGCTGCCATCCGGTATGGCTTTTAGGTACTCGGTCGCACCGCGGTGCGCGATTCCTACGCCGATAATGCCGCCCTGCCTTGCCAGCTGCACAGCTTGTGCTTTTTCAACAAAACGATTGTCTGAAAGCCGGTACCCGGTTACCTTGCCGCCGGATTTCACCAAGCCGGTAATGGACTTTGCGTCCGGTGTTGGGGTGGGAATGGCGTCCAGTGTGTTTTGTGCTAAAAGATTTTGCATGGATTCCATACGTGTTGCTCCTTGTTTTTTAGGATTTATCCTTATTATATTCACTTTTTTCCGCGTTATCCTCAGCTTTTTAAATAACATGGAACAAAAAACAAGCCCGTGAAAAGGCTTGTTTTTGTTTTTGAGAAGCTTTTTTGTCAAGGGGAAAGTTTCCACATCGCCTACCAAAGGGATGCTGTTTAATTTAACGTATGACTTTCGCCGTTCTTATAATAGATTGTTTGATTTCTGCCATTATTTTTCGCAAGATAAAGCATTTCGTCCGCTTTGGTGAACCAGTCGCCGGCGGACCAGTTGAGCTTTTCAAATTCCGCAATACCGCAGCTCACGGTCACGTTCTGTCCGGGTTTCATGAAATTGAATTTCTGCATGGCGAACACAATCCGGATTTCTTCAATGATGGCGATCGCCTCGGTCATCTTTTGTTTTTGGAACAGTACCACAAATTCCTCGCCGCCGTACCGAAATGCGCTTGCTTTCCCGCGCACCCGTTCTTTTATAACCTTTGCCAGTGCAATCAGTACATCGTCCCCATGTGCGTGCCCGTAGGTATCGTTGACTTTCTTAAAGAAATCCAAGTCCATCACAGCCATTTGCATGGGCTGCTTCATAGCGCCATACAAGCGGATTTTTGCCTCAATACTTTCGGTAAGCGCTTTGCGGTTAAACAACCCGGTCAGCGAATCGACTTTCATTTCATCGATCAGTTCCTGCTGCCGTTTGTAGCTGTGCTTCATGCCTTGCAGCAATTCCTGTTCGTACCGTACAAATTCCAATGCGCAGATAAAACAAACTGCCAGAATAAAGAACGAAGCAAGAATATCAAAGACCAATTCGGTGTCACCTTTTCTGGCGCCAAGGGCATTCAGCAGGCTTGCAACGCCAAGAGAAAGCAACGAGAGCCCCGAAATACGCAGCGTAATTCGGCGATCGGTAAAAATCACGGTCAGTACGACGGCAAGCCCGGAGAGCGATAAAAACGGCGCGACAAAATAATAGGTGCATTGCACGCTGGCAATGACGACAAACGCAAGAGTTGCTGCCGTCATGTTCTTACTGCCGTCGCTGTATTGTTTGGATTTCATCCGGTAAAACGCGATGGAGAGCGCAACAATTTCCACAATGCCGGGAATGGCAAGAAAACGCAGAATATGTTCGGTTTGCGAAAGACGGAGTACGTTGATTTCGCCATAGAACATACCGATTTCCACGAGCCACATTAACCCTGCCGAAATCACGCAGAAAATATACAGCTTTCTGCGCCAATTTCGGTTGAGTGTCAGTTTCAGGGAATTTTCTTTGCCGAATTCCATACGGCTCCTCCTTTCTGTCTGCAGGAGTGTGGGGTGTTACCCGTTCATGATAAAGCGAATTCTGTTTGATACGGGATCACGACGGAGCAGCAGGCTGCCCCGTCGGATACCGGATTTGTTTGGATATTTAATTGCCGGAGCAATTCGTGTTAAGAGAACTGAATGTCGGGATCTGTGCATTGCAGGTACTGTTTTGCGAGAACGCACTCAGTACACTGTTCAACGTATCGGTGCTGATGGTACAGTTGGAAGAATTACCGGAATTTGTAGTATCAGCCGAACTGCCGGAAAGAACCGTTGCTAAATTGCTGTTGGAGTAAAGTGCGTTGAGCACATCGCTGCCGGCACAAACCGAGCCGGTTGTGCAGTTGCCTTCCGGACAAGCCGAGCCGTCCGTACAGAGGGTACCGTTAGAACTGTTGCAGGTATTTGTGCAATTTCCGCCAATGCAGATGCCGATTGTATCGGTGCTGCAAGTGCTGGCGGTATCCGCATCGGAATCCTGTGCGGTTGTAGTGGCGACTGTTGTAGTCGTAGTGGTTGGGTTGCTGTTATCAGCATCCGTAGTGGTGGTTACCGTTGCGGAGCCGGATGAGGTATCCGTTGTATTCGTCGTGGTGCTGTCAGGTGCGGTTGTTTCCGCCGGCTGGGAAGTTTCAGTTTTTGGCGCTGTGGTAGTGACAGTCGTTTCTGCCGGTTGGCTGGTTTCGGTTGTTGTTTCCGGCTGATTAATTTCTGTGGCAGTACTTCTGCCGAATTCCTGCACCCAATAGTATGTACCGTTTACCAGTACACAACCCACGCCGATGCTTTGATAACTAGCACCCAGAATGTTGGCGCGGTGGCCGGAGGAATTCATCCATGCGGTCATAACTTCTTCCGGTGTTCTTTGACCGTATGCAATATTCTCGCCGTTGGTTTTATCCGAAACCGTACTCCATGCACTGCCGTCCGGACGCGTATGGGAGAACACCTGCGTGATTTCCTGTGCGCGGAGCATAGCAGCTTCTGTTAAATCCTTGTCCATCGTCAGCGCGGAAAGTCCGGCTGCTGCCCGTTCTTCATTGACAATATCCACAACTTCATAAGCGTAGCTTTCCGCCTGGGTCAGTTCGCTTTGCGAAGTGGTTGCTTTCACGCCCGTTGCCTGTAATTCATTGAGATCAAATACGCCTGTCAAAGAAACGCCTGTCATCACTGCTGCGGCAAGCAAGCCCGCCGCCAGTTTAGGAATCCAGTTTTGCTTTTTCATAAAGACACCTCCGATTGGATTGGTTACATTCTGTAATCATAGTATAACGCTTTGTAACCAATTTGTCAATATTCCAATCGATGGTAATTTATGCGAATATTTTTTGCAAAATTTTCATGATAGCTAGAAGACCGCAATTCCAGCAGGAATTTTGCGCTTAAAAATTCAAATTCGGTTGGTCTTTTATCGAATTTTTCTTCAAAAAACGTTGTTCTCTTCTTCTATTTTAACGGAAATCCGCCATTTGATTGTGAATTATTTGTATCATATTCATAAATTATCGCTTGAATCCGGTTTTTGTCTATGATACGATAACAATGGCTTTTTGTGGATGCCGCGGGA
>DBRO01000055.1:9336-19302 GCA_002306005.1 Ruminococcus sp. UBA1366
CTTCTGCCGGAAACCTGCCACATTCCGGTGATTCCGGGTTTAAAGCTCAGCCGGCTTTTATGGTGCAGGCTGTATTTTATGAATTCGTCTTCTGTGGGCGGCCGGGTTCCAACCAGGCTCATTTCGCCCTTGAGCACATTGAAGAATTGCGGGAATTCGTCCAAGCTGGTTTTGCGGATGAATTTTCCGACTTTCGTAACGCGCGGATCATCTTCGAGCTTAAACATATGACCCTGCATCTCGTTTTGTGCCAGCAGATCTTTTTTGCGGGCATCCGCATCGCGGTACATGGAACGGAATTTATAAATTTTAAAAGGTCTGCCGTTTCTGCCAATTCGGGTTTGCGTGTAAACCGCAGGCCCGCGGGATTCGATTTTAATCGCCGGCACAAGAAAAATAGAAACGATGCCAGTAAAAATCAATCCCACCAGTGCGCCGAAAACATCCATCAGTCGTTTGATCACCAGAGCGGTATGTGTAATGATATTGCTGCTTGTGGTGAGCACGGTAAAGCCGGAGAATTTCTCAATGCGCGGGTTGGGCATGGTTTTTTCCAGATTCGCCAGCACATAATGCACAGTGATGCCCATCTGTTCAAATCCGGTAATAATCTTGCTGGCATCCGGATGCCGGTAACCCAGATGCAGCAGGATTTCATCCAGCACCTGCGTTTTTGTGACATCAAACAGCGTGTCGCGGTTTGCAACAATCTTAATGCCGTGGAACTCCTCGCCGACCCTGTCTTGATCAATCACGGCAACGGATGTGAAGGAATAATCCCAGAAATTTCTGTTCGTGATTTTTTCTGCGATTTCGGGCAGATTATCGGAGGTGCAGACGATCATGACTTTGCTGCCGTTGAGGGTCGCGCGGTAGCGTTTCATGATAAAGGATTTAAACCACACCCGCAGCAGGAAGGAAAGCGCCAGCGCGCCTAAATAGAAGAAAATAATCGTCATCCGGGAATACTGCCCACTGGTTTGTTCCAAAAACATATAGCTGAAAACAGCGGCAAGAATCAGCGTATATTCGATTAGGATTGCCTTGATTTCCCGCAGGTAGCCCCGCTCAAAGAAATCCGTAAAGCTGCCGAACACGTTCGTAATGCCTAACTGTGCCAGAAAAATCACCAATAGCAGGGTCAAATAATCCGCCTCCGAGTGGCTGTCCAGCCCGAAACGGATGGCATAAGATGCGCTGAATGCGACGGCAAGTGCAAATAAATCCAAAACATAAACGTAAATTAAGTACTTGGATTTCCGGAGGATATACATTTTTTCACCCTAACTTCCATGAAAATCACGAAACGACAAAAAATCAGCATCTCGTGAAAAAGCAACGTATTATCAAAATATTACACAATCAATCCTATTTCATACTTGCTTATTTTAGCACTTCCCTTTTATCTTGTCAAGGAAACGGTGCCATAAATATAAAAGTTCATATATTTCGTGTAAAATATTAAAAAACAAAGGAATTGACACCTACCTTGTTTTATGAGAAAATAGAAGAAAGCAACTTTTCCGTTTGCCAAGCAAAAAAGTGGTGACAGAATTGAATTGTCCGGAAGGGGGAAGTGTCTTTGGAAGTTTATTTTGCGCGTCAACCGATTATGGATTTAAAACGAGAAGTTTACGGATATGAACTCTTGTATCGAAATTCTCCGATCCCGGCCCCGTACAGCGGCACAAACGGCGACGTTTCCACATCCGAAGTGATTAACAGTTCATTTTTCGGCGGGGATCCGTATCAAATGTTCAATAACAAGCTGATCTTTGTGAATTTTACGGAGAATCTGCTTTTAAATCGCACCCCGGAACTGTTGCCGGCGGATTTGCTTGTGATTGAAATTCTGGAGGAGGTTAATGCGACTCCGGAGGTTTTGCAGGCATGCAGGGACATGAAAAAGAAAGGCTATCGTTTTGCGCTGGATGATTATATTTACACGACGCAGACCAGTGCTTTTTTAGAAGTTGCGGATTTTGTGAAGCTGGATTTGCAGATGGACCGAAACGAAGTGTTACGGACCGCGGCAATTTGTCGGAAGCGCAATTTAAAAATTTTGACTGAAAAAGTCGAAACGGACGAGGACGTGGATTTCTCCCGCAGTGTGAACGCTACATTGATGCAGGGCTATTTTTTCGCGAAGCCGTTAATCGTTTCCAAGCAGTCGGCAACGCCCATGCAGCTTACGTTTTTGCGGTTGGTTTCCATGCTGAATAATGATGATGTGGATTTACGTCACATAGCAAAGATTATTGAAGTGGACTCCGCTATGACGATGAAACTCCTGCGCGTGGTGAATGCCGTGCGGCAGGATTGGATGGAAAAAGTCACATCCGTGCATCATGCGGTGCGGATGCTGGGGCTGAAGCGCATTAAGGAATGGCTTTATCTGGTTGGTTTGCAGCAGCTGCGTTCTGAGGGCGCGGACGAGTTTATTTCCATGGCGTTTTTTCGGGCAAAATTTTGCGAACTGATTGCGTATGAAGTTCCTTCTGTGCGTCCGCATTCCGGCGAGCTGTATCTAATGGGACTGATTTCTGTTGTTTCGAATTTGACCAATGAAAATATTGCCGATAAAATTGATGAGTTCCCGGTTTCGGAAAACATAAAAAAGGGACTCAAAGGCACGGATGATACTTACCGGAATATTTTTGCGGTGGTGCTGGCATATGAACAGGCACAATGGGAACAGGTGGATGCCTTTACCAAGCGATATAATATCTATCCCAAAAAACTTGCGGATTTGTATATTAAAAGTCTAAATGCTGCGGAATCTCTGATGCATAGCAACGGATCTCCTTTGCGAAGCAGCGGGAGAAGATTCCGGTCCTTGCAATAAGCGCGTTTTGCCGCAATTTTTTGCAAAACGCAACATCCTCTATGTGCAAATACTACAAAAAAGCTATTTTTTCCAGCTGGAATATAGCTTTTTTGCCGTTTTTTCAGAAAGCCCTGTTTTTTTATTGACAAACCCACTCCATTGTGATAACATTGTATAATGTATCATAATGGAGTTTTTCACCTTTTTCTATTGGAAACGGCTTGAAAAATTGAAACCAGAGCTGGATTTTTTGTTTGTCGTATAAGGCTTTTTGCATCTTTTTATGCGTACAAAAATATCCGGCGCCCCCCTGATGCGCACGGCACAGAGCCTGATGCCGTCTGTAATAACGAACGCATATCCTGCCGGTTCAAAGCTTTTTACCCAAAAAGAGCTTTGTGGGGGAGTTTCTGCGCTTTTTCTGGTTATTGCGGCCGGTGTGAAATATTGCAAGGAGTGATTGAGCCTATGGTAAAGGTCAAGGACGTACAGCTCGGCAAAACAACCCGCAAAAGCTTCGCGAAAATCAACGAAGTTCTGGAAATGCCAAACCTGATTGAGGTCCAGAAGAATTCGTACAAATGGTTTCTGGAAGAGGGCCTGCGGGAGGTTTTCAGAGATGTCGGAACCATAACCGATTATAATGAGAGCCTGGAACTGTCCTTTATAGATTACCACATTGACGATACGCCGAAATATTCCGTGGCGGAATGCAAGGAACGCGATGTTACCTTTGCCGCACCCTTGCGTGTGAAAGCAAGATTAAAAAACACGGAAAACGGTGAAATGAAGGACACTGAAGTGTTCATGGGGGATTTCCCCTTGATGACTGACAGCGGTACTTTCGTGATTAACGGTGCGGAACGTGTCATTGTTTCTCAGCTGGTTCGCTCTCCCGGTGTATATTATGCCGTGGAAAAAGACAAAACCGGTAAGGATTTGTTTAAATCCACCGTCATCCCGAACCGCGGTGCCTGGCTGGAATACGAAATGGATTCCAACGATGTGGTGTATGTCCGAATTGATAAGAACCGGAAAATTCCACTGACAACGTTTATCCGCGCACTCGGACTGGGTACCAACGAGGAAATCGAGCAGACCTTTGGCCCTGACGACCGGATTTATCATACCATTCAGCAGAAGGATCAGACTGCTAACCGCGAGGAAGCCCTGCTGGAAGTGTATAAAAAGCTCCGCCCCGGCGAACCGCCTACGGTGGACAGCGCTGTTACGCACCTGAACAATCTGTTCTTTGATGCAAAACGCTATGATCTGTCTCGCTTTGGCAGATATAAATACAATAAAAAGCTCGGCGTCGGTTCCAGACTGTCCGGGCATACCGTTTCGCGCCCAATTGTAAACCCGCTCACGGGTGAAATCATGGCGGAGGCGGGCGACTTCATCAATTATGATCGCGCGATGGAAATTGAATCCGCCGGCGTTTACGAAGCTTATGTGAAACTTGAAATCAAGGAAGCGGTTACTGCACCCACAGGCGAAACGAGCATTCGGATTGAGGAAAGAGAAGTCAAAATCATCGGCAACGGCATGGTGGACATTAAAAAATACGTCAATTTTGATGTGGAAAAATACGGGATCAACGAAAAAGTTTCGTTTAATATTTTAAAGCCCATTTTGGATGAAGCCGAAGAGAATACGGAAGCCCTGCAGAAAAGCGTGATTGAAAACGCCGATAAGTTAGTGCCAAAGCACATTACACTGGACGATATTATCGCAACGATTTCGTATTTTCTCAACCTCTGCGAGGGCGTTGGCACGGTGGATGACATTGACCACCTTGGTAATCGCCGGATTCGTTCCGTGGGCGAATTGCTCCAGAATCAGTTTCGGATTGGCTTTACCCGGATGGAGCGCGTGATTCGCGAGCGCATGAACATCCAGTCGCAGGACAGCAAAACAGTTTCGTCATCTGCGTTGATTAATATTCGTCCGATTACCGCGGCAATTAAGGAGTTTTTTGGATCCTCCCCCTTGTCGCAGTTTATGGATCAAACCAACCCGCTGGCAGAACTTACGCATAAGCGCCGGCTTTCCGCACTCGGCCCGGGCGGCCTTTCCCGAGATCGTGCCGGATTTGAAGTTCGTGACGTGCATTATTCCCATTATGGCAGAATGTGCCCGATTGAAACGCCGGAAGGTCCGAACATCGGTTTGATTTCTTATTTGGCATCCTATGCGCGGATCAATGAGTACGGCTTTATTGAAGCCCCATATCGCAAGGTGGATAAAACCACCGGTGTGGTGACGGACGAAATTGTCTATATGACCGCCGATATCGAGGACTATTATTTCGTGGCGCAGGCGAACGAACCGCTCACCGAGGACGGAAAATTCGCCAACGAAAAAGTAAACGGCAGATATCTGGACCGGATTTTGAAAATCGAACGCGAAAAAATTGACTTCATGGACGTTTCCCCGAAAATGTTGGTTTCTGTCGCAACAGCGATGATTCCCTTTTTGGAAAATGACGACGCAAACCGTGCGCTGATGGGTTCGAACATGCAGCGGCAGGCAGTGCCTTTGCTGAAAACCGAAGCCCCGATCGTCGGCACCGGTATGGAATACAAAGCCTGTGTGGATTCCGGTGTAGCAGTGGTTGCCAGTGGCAACGGCGTGGTGGAATCCGTCACTGCGGATAAGGTGATTGTCCGCGAGGAAAACGGCGGACTGAAAACCTATGATTTGATTAAATTTAAGCGCTCCAATGCGGGTACTTGTACCAACCAGCGCCCGATTGTGGAAAAAGATGAGAAGATTAAAGCCGGACAAGTCATTGCGGATGGCCCTGCGACCGCAAACGGTGAGATTTCTCTTGGGAAAAATGCCTTGATCGGTTTTATGACTTGGGAAGGTTACAACTACGAGGATGCCGTTCTGCTGAACGAAAACCTCGTGCGGGAGGATAAATACACCTCCATTCATATTGAAGAATACGAAATTGAGGCACGGGATACCAAGCTTGGCCCGGAGGAAATTACCCGCGATATCCCGAACATCGGTGATGATGCACTGAAGGATCTGGACGAAAACGGCATTATCCGCATTGGTGCGGAGGTGCGTTCCGGCGATATTTTGGTTGGAAAAGTTACGCCGAAGGGCGAAACGGAACTAACGGCGGAAGAACGTTTGCTGCGCGCGATTTTCGGTGAAAAGGCAAGGGAAGTCCGGGATAATTCGCTGAAAGTACCGCACGGTGAGGCTGGCGTGATTATCGACGTGAAGGTCTTTACCCGCGACAACTGTGATGAGCTTTCGCCCGGTGTAAATATGCTGGTGCGCTGCTATATTGCCCAAAAGAGAAAAATCTCCGTAGGTGACAAGATGGCAGGCCGCCACGGAAACAAGGGCGTTGTGTCCCGCATTCTCCCGCAGGAGGATATGCCGTTCTTAGAGGACGGAACCCCGCTGGATATTGTACTCAACCCGCTCGGCGTGCCTTCGCGTATGAATATCGGTCAGGTGCTGGAAGTGCATTTGGGCATGGCGGCTAAGGCGCTTGGCTGGAAAATCATGACGCCGGTTTTTGACGGCGCCAGAGAAGAAGATATCCGCGCCTGCTTCCGTGAGGCGGGTCTTGCTGAGGATGGCAAAACCACGCTGTACGATGGCAGAACCGGCCAGAAATTTGACAGCCGCGTAACGGTTGGCTATATGTATTATCTAAAACTTCACCATCTGGTGGATGATAAAATTCACGCACGTTCGGTCGGCCCGTATTCGCTGGTAACCCAGCAGCCGCTCGGCGGTAAAGCACAGTTCGGCGGACAGCGTTTCGGCGAAATGGAAGTGTGGGCGCTGGAGGCTTACGGCGCAGCGTACACCTTGCAGGAAATTCTTACGGTGAAATCCGATGATACGGTCGGCCGTGTGAAAACCTACGAGGCCATCGTGAAGGGACAGAATGTCCCCAAGCCGGGCATTCCGGAATCGTTTAAGGTGCTGATTAAGGAATTGCAGTCGCTGGCACTGGATGTACGTGTGCTGGATGAAAACGACGAGGAAATCGACTTAAAACAGAACTTTGACGATGACGACGACTTTATTCCCAAGGTTTCCAATGATGATATGAGCTTTTCGCTGGATGACGGCGATACGGATGAGGGCTTCCTAACCGAAGATGCGGACGGTGAGATTGATCTGGACGACGAGGAGGACAGCTTTGTTGACGAAGATGATCTGGAGGTCGATTTTGAAGGCGATGACCTGACCGATCTTCTGGACGATGATCAGGATGAATCATAAGGGAAAGCTGCAGGCGGAATAAAATGGGTTTTATCCGTATCTGCAAGGCAATTCGTATCACAGCCCCAAACCAATGAATGAAAAAGGAAGAAGGGTCGTATATTGGAGTTCAATGTGTTTAATTCAATCAAAATCGGTCTGGCATCTCCCGACCAGATCCGGGAATGGTCCTACGGCGTAGTGGAACGGCCGGAAACGATCAATTACCGCACGCAAAAACCGGAGCGGGACGGTTTGTTCTGCGAAAGGATCTTTGGACCTTCTAAGGACTGGGAATGCCACTGCGGAAAGTATAAGAAAATCCGGTTTAAGGGGAAGGTTTGCGAACGCTGCGGAGTGGAAGTCACCCGCGCAAAAGTGCGTCGCGAAAGAATGGGTCATATCGAGCTTGCCGCGCCGGTTTCGCATATCTGGTATTTTAAAGGAACCCCATCCAGAATCGGACAGATGCTGGAGGTTTCCCAAAAAAGACTGGAAGAAGTACTGTATTTCACCAAGTATATTGTCATAGATCCGGGCGAAAATACGGAGTTGAGCAAGTGCCAGTTGCTTTCCGAAAAAGATTACATGGATATGCGCGAAAAGTACGAGGATCGGTTCCGCGCAGGCATGGGCGCGGAGGCAATTAAAGAACTGCTTACGGAAATAGATCTAGAACAGCTTTCGGCTTCCTTAAAGGAAGAACTGAACGGTCTGCCTCCCGGACAAAAGAAGATTAAATTGCTCAAACGGCTGGAAATTGTTGAGAGCTTCCGCCTTTCGGGCAACCGTCCGGAGTGGATGATTTTGGATGCCGTTCCGGTCATTCCGCCGGAGCTGCGCCCGATGGTAATGCTGGATGGCGGCAGATATGCAACCAGTGACTTAAACGACCTATACCGCCGTGTAATTAACCGCAACAACCGTCTTTACAGAATGCTGGAGCTGCGCGCACCGGACATCATTGTCCGCAATGAAAAGCGTATGCTGCAGGAGGCTGTGGACGCGCTGATTGATAACGGTCGTCACGGCAGACCGGTAACCGGCCCGAACAATCGTGCGTTTAAATCCCTTTCCGATATGTTAAAGGGTAAGCAGGGACGGTTCCGGCAGAACTTGCTGGGCAAGCGTGTGGACTACTCCGGCCGTTCCGTTATCGTCGTTGGCCCGGAACTGAAAATGTATCAGTGCGGCTTGCCGAAAGAAATGGCATTGGAGCTGTTCAAGCCCTTTGTAATGAAACGTCTTGTGGACACCTATCCGTCTACGATTAATATTAAATCTGCCAGAAAAATGGTGGACCGCGCAAAGCCAGAGGTCTGGGATGCGCTGGAAAATGTCATTCAAGGACACCCCGTTCTGCTCAACCGTGCGCCGACTTTGCACCGTCTGGGTATTCAGGCGTTTGAACCGGTACTGGTTGAAGGCAGAGCGCTCAAGCTTCACCCGTTGGTGTGTACGGCGTATAATGCCGACTTTGACGGCGACCAGATGGCAGTGCACGTTCCCCTGTCCGCAGAGGCACAGGCGGAAGCACGTTTCCTGATGCTTGCCGCGAACAATCTGCTGAAGCCCTCTGACGGTCGCCCGGTGGCGGTTCCGACACAGGATATGGTGCTGGGTTCGTATTATCTCACGTTGGAAAAGAAAGGCGAGGGAGAAATCGGCGAAGGCAAGGTTTTCCGCGATACGGACGAGGCTTTGATGGCTTACGATGCGGGGGCGGTTTCCCTGCACGCGCCGATTAAGGTGCGGATTACCAAAACCATTGGCGATAAGAAAGTTTCCAAGTTGATCGATGCAACCGTTGGCAGGCTGATCTTCAACGAGGTGATCCCTCAGAATTTGGGCTATGTGGACAGAACCAATTCCGAAAAGCAGTTTGATCTGGAGATTTCTTTCCTTGTGAACAACAAAAAGCTCTCGCAGATTATCGAGCGCTGCATCCGAATTCACGGTACGGCGACGACTTCTGAGGTGCTGGATAAAGTCAAGGCACTGGGCTTTAAATACTCCACCAAGGCGGCGATTACCGTTGCCGTCAGCGATGCGGAAATTCCCGAGGCAAAGAAGGAGATTCTTGCCGAGGCAGATGCGCTGGTGGATAAAATTGACCGCCAGTTTAAACGCGGCTATATTTCCCGCGAGGAAAAATCCAAGAAGTTTATCGAAATTTGGAACGACGCCACGGACAAAGTTACCAAGGCGCTTCAGCAGGGACTGAACAAGTACAACCCCATCTTCATGATGGCGGACTCCGGCGCGCGTGGTAGTATCAACCAGATTCGCCAGCTTGCCGGTATGCGCGGACTGATTGCCAACACGTCCGGTTCCACGATTGAAATGCCGATTCGGGCGAATTACCGCGAGGGACTGAACGTACTGGAATACTTCATTTCTTCCCGTGGTGCAAGAAAGGGCCTTGCCGACACCGCACTGCGGACGGCGGACTCCGGTTATTTGACTCGTCGTCTGGTGGATGTTTCGCAGGATGTGATTATCCGCGATGAAGATTGCGGTACGCATAATGGCATAGATGTTTTTGAAATCCGTAACGGCAACGAAATCATTGAGCCGCTTTACGAGCGTTTGGTGGGACGTTTCCTTGTGGAAGATTTAAAAGACCCGAAAACGGGCGAAATGATTGTTTCGCGCAATAAACTGATCGGCGATTACGAGGCAAAACGCATTGTTGCCGCGCTGGACGCGGAGGGACAAAAGAAAATTGCTATTCGTTCCGTTCTGCAGTGCCAGTCGCCCAATGGCGTTTGCGCCAAGTGCTACGGCGCGAACCTTGCTAACGGCAATATCGTGGCAGTCGGTGAGGCAGTCGGGGTTATTTCTGCGCAGTCCATCGGCGAGCCCGGCACACAGCTTACGATGAGAACCTTCCACAC
>DBRO01000055.1:19362-22310 GCA_002306005.1 Ruminococcus sp. UBA1366
GTAACCAGCGAAGATCCGGAAAATCCGGAGCAGGAAAGCTACACGATTCCGTATGGTTATAAGCTGAAAATCCGCGACGGTGCAATGGTAAATGCCGGCGAACCGCTGACGGAGGGCTCGATCAATCCAGCGGATATTCTTGCAGTAAACGGCCCGCAGGCGGTGCAGAACTATATTATTACCGAAGTTCAAAAAGTTTATCGCTTGCAGGGCGTGGATATCAACGACAAGCATATCGAAGTTATTGTGCGCCAGATGATGAAGAAAGTCAAGGTGGACGACAGCGGAAGCAGTTTCCTCCTGCCAGGCTCTCTGGTGGATAAGAACGAGATTGAAGAAATTAACCGGCAGATTCAGGAAGAAATCGACGCGGGCGATGTGAATGCCAAGCCGATTACCACTGTTCCGGTGCTGCAGGGTATCACCAAGGCTTCGTCGAATTCCGACAGCTTCCTGTCTGCAGCTTCTTTCCAGGAAACCACCAAGGCGCTGACCGATGCGGCAATCAAGGGCAAGTCCGACAAGCTGGTTGGCTTGAANNCAAAAACGAAAGCATGGAACATTCGGTAACGTTCCATTAAACACAAACAATATGATACGGGCAGGGAACTTACAGTTCCCTGCCCGTTGTTTTTTACGGCAAATATGCTTCCAATCGGTAAATCGGCTTGCCTTCTTCCAGAAAGCGCTGTTCGTACTCCGTGATGATATTTTCCTCAGCAAAGGGGCTGTGGTGCAAATCCAAAGTCACCCCGCGCAGGGCAAATCCGGACTGCGAAAACTCCTCCACCGAAAACTCAAACAGCGGTGCGCTGTCGGTTTTTTGGATGATACTGCCGTCCGGAGCAAGCAGTTCCCGATAGATTGCAAGAAAATTTCGGTGCGTGAGCCGGTGCGCGGCATAGGATTTTTTCGGGAACGGACAGCTGAAATTCAAATAAATCCGCCGAACGCTTTGCGCAGGTAAATAACAAAGCAAATACTCCGCGCCGCCGCGAATAAACCGCAGGTTTGGAATCCGCTCCGCCTTTGTTTGTTCCGCCGCTGTGACCAGCACATTACTGCTTTGCTCTACGGCAAGGAAATTCACGTCCGGATTTTGGCGGGCAAGTTCGCGTGAAAACTGCCCTTTGCCGCACCCGATTTCAAGCTCTAACGGGTTTTGATTGCCGAACATCGCCTGCAAATCTATTAGTTCACGCTCTGTTTTTGCCAGCTCATAATTCCGATCCTGCCGCCGCATATAAAAAATCCAGTCCCCGCAGGCGGCAAGGCGCTCTTCCAAATTCTTTTTTCTCCGCATCCGCATAAATTACAGCACAACCTCCGTTCCGCCAACCTGCCGCACCGCAAGCACATGACAGCTGTTTTCGCCAAAAACGCGATTCATTTCCGTTTGAAAGCTTTCCAACAAATCCTCCGGCACAAAGGCTTGAATCGTTCCCGCAAAGCCGCCGCCATGCACGCGGCAAGCACCTCTGCCGCAAAGCGCCTGTCGCGCACAATACAGTGCCATGCAAAGCCCCTGCTGTGCCGGATGTTCGGGCGAAGAAAGGTTTTGCAGGTACTTCCAAGAAGAATCCCCCGAAGCATTTACCAGCCGCAGAAATTCCGCGAAATCTCCGCCTGCCAGCGCCGCCGCTTCCGCATCTACCCGTGCATTGTCATCAAAGAAATGCAAAGCGCGCAGTACGGCACGGTCGGAACAAGCCGTGCGGAGTTCCGGCAGTGCGCAAAGCACCTGCTCTTTTGTTAACTCAGACAGAAAATTTTTGCCAAAAAATTTCGCCACAGCGCGCATTTCCGCCGGAATGGAAGCATAATCCGGCGTTAAATCCGCGTGGTCACCGTGCGTATCCACCACGCAAAGCCGATGGTGGCTGTTTGCAAAATCAAAAGGAATTTCCTGAATGACCGGCTTGTCCGGCACGGCAAAATCAATCGTAATAAATCCGCCCACCGAAGATGCCATTTGGTCCATTAGCCCAGAGGGCTTTCCAAAAAATTCGTTTTCCGCAAATTGCGCAATTTGTGCGATTTCCACCGCACTGATTGCGCCGTTATTATAAAAATGATTGAAAATCGTGCCAATCAGTACTTCAAATGCTGCGGAAGACGACAACCCCGAGCCTTTGAGCACATCGGAGGTCGTATACGCATTGAAGCCGCCGATTTTGTACCCGCGCCGGACAAACCCTGCCGCCACGCCGCGAATCAACGCCGCAGAAGTGTTTTGCTCCTCAGGTACGGGCAAAAGCGTTTCCAAAGAAATGATATCTTCTGGAAAGCCGGCGGATTTTACCCGCACAGCTGTCTTGTCCGTTGCCGCCGCCGCAGCAATTACGTCCAGCGAAACTCCTGCCGCCAGTACTTTTCCGTGATTGTGGTCGGTATGGTTGCCGCAGACTTCCGTTCTGCCGGGTGCGGTAAAAAACCGCGTGCCGGAGGCTTCCCCATACAGCGCGGAAAATTCCTGCTGTGCCTGCAAAAAACGTTCCCGCCGTGCCTGCTGTACGGTGTTGTCCTGCCCGTAAACTGCCGGTATATCAAACTGTTTCATATCTAAGCCCCTTTATGAAAGCGCCCGACGAATTTTGACAAAAAAATTCCGCCCGGTGCGGTATGATGAGCATGAAGGACGAGCCGTTCATAATATTAGTATTATACAATACCGCGGGACGGATTGCAAGGGCTTTTTGGGAAAGGTTGTGCGTGATGAAAAACTATCTGATTTTGATTGGATTATTTGCCGTGCTGTTATTGGCAATTCCCACGATTGTGATTGCCGTGACCGAGCCGGAGGAACAAGCTGCGTTTTCGCTTGAAATTGAGGATTTGGAAACGGTGCGGTATTTGGATTTGCAAAGCGAAGAAGTGCTGGAAATATCCATGCGGGACTATCTGATCGGCTGTGTGCTGGCGCAGATGCCCGCCGATTTTGAGCCGGA
>DBRO01000055.1:22361-26395 GCA_002306005.1 Ruminococcus sp. UBA1366
TTTTCGCAGGAGGATGCTCAGAACTTTTATGGAGAGGATTACGAGGCAGGTTATAAACAGGTTGCCGCAGCGGTGGATGCTGCAATGCCGTATATCTGCACCTATCAGGGAGAACCTATTATTACGGCGTTTCATGCCATTTCCGGCGGAACAACCGAAAGTGCTGCGGTTGCGTGGGGAACAGAAGTTCCTTATCTTGTCAGCGTGGACAGCGCGGAGGATTTGAAAATCAGCGGGTCTTCGTCAACGTTGCAGTTTACCGCCGAGGAGCTTTCCGCCCGACTTTCGCAAAGCTTTCCCGAGGTGGACTTATCCGGTGAACCCAGCGGCTGGATTACAATCACGGAAAAATCCGAAATTGGCACGGTATTATGGCTTACGGCAGGAAAAACAGCGTTCTCTATAAGCGGAACAGATTTTGCGGTGTGCCTGAATTTGCCGTCACAGCGCTTTACCGTTACTTATGAGGAGGATAGCGAAATTTTCGTGTTTTCGGTAAAGGGCTCAGGGCATCAAGTGGGCATGAGCCAATTCGGCGCAAACGCTATGGCACAGGAAGGTAAAACATTTCAAGAAATTCTTGCTCATTATTTTACCGGTACCACAATACAACACCTGTGATTCTGCACAAATTTGAGTATATATCTTTATGAATGTTCTACATAATCATTTGGAATTCTATGCATTCCATAAGTTTATGAAATGCGAAATAATACAATTTGGTTACTTTGCTAAAAAAGCTATTGACAACGATTACAGGATATCATATAATAGGAATATCAGTAGATGTGCGAGAGGATTATGCCCTGAAACAGAAAAGTTTCAGAGGCCGCACTGCAATAAAGGAGGTTTTCCCATGAAAAAGGCAAAGAAAATGCTTGCTTTGGCATTAGCACTTACATCGGTGTTCAGTGTTGTTGGCTGCGGTGATAAAAAAGAGGAATCATCTTATGAACCCCAGGTTGAAGTGCCAACCGATGAGTCCATTGATCCGATTCCTGAAGGTGCCGAATCAGAGCTGGAATGGCTTTCGTATTTTGACCTGAACCCGAGCAGAAAAGGCGAAGAACCCAGCACGGAATTGACCTTGTTCCAAGAAAAAGGCGGTTCCATTAAGTACACCAGAACCACTTCTACCACCAAATATACCACGCTGGCAACTCGTGTGATGTCCGGCGACGTTCCGGATTTGTTCTGGTATGAGCTAAAAATGACTTTCCCTGCGCAGGCAATCAAGGGAATGTTCCAGCCGGTGGATTCCATTGTCGATTTTGATTCGGCACTGTGGTCCGATGTTAAGGATATTGCGAATCAGTATGTCATAAAGGATCAGCATTATGTTGCGCCGATTAGCTTTAATGCACGTTCGGTGATTGTGTATGATAAGGCAGTATTGGAAGAAACCGATCTGGATGATCCCTATGAGGATTATTATCTGGAAAACAACTGGACTTGGGATACCATGGAAGAAATGATGAAGGATTATGTGGACGGCGCAACCGGCGATGAAATCCGGTACGGTGTCAACGGCTGGTTTCATAGCTTTATCTTCCAGTCCACGGGCAAAACGCTGATAAATTTTGATTCCGATAAGCAGGAATATGTCAGCAACCTCAACGACCCCGATATTGAAAGAGCCGCGAACTGGCTGTATGATATTTCAAACCAGAATCTTGTGGATGTTACGTGGTATGATGATGCGCAAAAGGCATTTGACGCAAATAATCTGTTCTTTGCAATGGGCCCGTGGGCTTCTACCGCAAGCCATACCCCTGCAGAGGGTAAGGAATGGGGCGTTGTGCCAATTCCGCGTGATCCGCAGTCCGATACGTACTATACCAGTCTGGATACCACCGCGTATATGTGGGTAAAGGGTTCCACCAAAACCGATGCCGTGAAAACTTGGTTTGAATGTGCGAAGCTTGCAAATACCAGCGAAACGTACAAGGAAGTTGCAAAGGAAAAATTCTTTGTTAACAACCCGCAGTGGACAGAAGAAATGTACAATGTCGCATACGGCGATGATTTGAGAACAAACTTCACGATTGTGTTTGACCCCGGCTATGGTATTTCCACCATGCTTTCCGATGATGATGCCAACCCGTTGGGCAACGACTCCATGGAAGCGGTTATCCCGTATCTGTATTCGTCCGTATCGAAGGTGGATGAAAACGGCGCGCATTACACATGGGCAACGTTGCGTTCCACGTATGCAAACACCGTACAGCAGGAACTTGATACTTTCAATGCTCAGTACAAGGCGTTTTTGAACAGCTAAATCATTTATATAAAAAAAGAGAGGAACGAAGAGCTCCTCTCTTTTTTATGCTATTTTTTACGGTAGGCCTTCAGGATTTCCCCCACATAGGCGGTATGAAAATCCCCATCCGGATAATTTTCANNGGAATCAGCGTTTTGTCCAGAAAGCTTTCTGGGGTCATGGTTTGTGCATACAGCTTGCGACAAACCAGTATTGTTTCCGCCTCCGTATAAGAAACAGCGCCGTCCACCGGCATTGCTGTTAGGCCGCATTCGTGCATTTTGTCGCAGTTCGCACCGCTGTGAGAACCGCAATAACCAAGTTCCTTCCGGCAGCCCTTGCCAAAGAAACTCAACGTAAATAACTCATTGGCATCCACGAATTTCTTGGTATGGCGCTGTGGCCGCACCACGGAAACAGCAATATTTTTGTTCCATAAGACACCCATCATGCCCCAAGAACACGTCATCATATTGTAGGTTTCTAAATTTCCTGCGGTTAACAGGAACCACTCCGTCCCTACTTTTTGAAACGGGTTTAGGTCCGCTGTTACGACATCCAGTTCGACAAAATTCTCCATCTGCATGTTCCTTTCTGGTTTTTCATAGTATATGCCGCGGTGAGAATTTCTGTCCGGCACAACCGCGTTTTTGCTTTTATAAATTAACCCATTCCAAAATGCCAAAAGAGAAGTCAAAAATCACTGCTAAATTAAGACTCCGCCGGACTGCTTGCCGTAATATTTCGTCTTGCCTGCTCGGCGGCTTTGTCCTCCGTTGCTTTTTCATCGGTTGGCTCCGCCTGTTTTGCTTGCAAAATGCCCATTTTCTCAAGAAATTTGATTGCTTTCATATATTCCAGCCGGAATGCACCCGGCTCGCGGAACAGTTCAATCCGGTAATTCATGCGGTCTGGCAACAGCCGAAGCAGTGCCTTTACCAGCACTTCAAGCGTGGCTTCTTTACAGTACTGCAAATGCCCCAACACTTCCTGTGCGTATTTTTCAGCTGTTTCGCGATTGGTGAAAATCCGTACAGAACCGCCCGTGACATCGCATTTGAACTCGTTGTTCATCAGTTCAAACGGTTTGGAAAGCTTATCGGCAATGACAAAGACCTTTAGCTTATTCGAACGCATGGTGTTGATCGTATCGATAAAAATTGCTTCTGCGTTGCTCATTAGCTTGTCTTTACCACTGGCAAGAAATGCAAAATTAATGAAATCTGCAGCGCTGGTAATCAGTGAAAGCGATCCGTCATCAATTAGAATATCCAGTGCGCCTAAAAACATTGCCTGATAAGCAAGACCGGCGGCAACATTCGGTGTAATGGCACGAAACAGGGGCTTTTCTGTGTTTTTTTCACCATTTTCCATTAAGAAAAGTCCTGATTTTTCCGCAAAAACCTTAGCAGTTGGTTCTTCGGAAAAAAACCACAAGCCGGGACGTTTCAGCCGATCCAGCGTAAAAAGCGGGGACATTTGATCTGAGCCGTAATCCTCTGGTTTTGTGTGCGGGGAAAGCGCCACAAACAGGGTATCCTGCTTTAACAGTGCCGTAATCACCTCGCTCATTTTTTGCCGGATTTCCGATTCATTCTCCTGCGGAATTTTCCGTAACTCCGCCATTCTTTCCTGAATTGTCTGTGCGGGAATTTGATTTTCCATGTAACTTACCGTCCTTTCCTGAATGGGTGCGCTTGTCTGTTATTAATCATTAGTATAACATATCCGCCGGCATTATTCAAGGGATTTTTCCCGCAAAAAGAGGCGGGTA
>DBRO01000055.1:26418-30288 GCA_002306005.1 Ruminococcus sp. UBA1366
GCCTCAAAGACTTTCTCCGTGATTTCCTCCTCGCGGTGTGCGGGCAGGCAGTGCTGAACCATTGCATCGGGCTTTGCCAGCGCCATCAGTTCATCATTAATCTGGTAGCCCTTGAAAGCAATGCGGCGTTTTTCCGCTTCGCCCTCCTGCCCCATGGAAGCCCATACGTCCGTGAACAGCACATCGGCATCCTTTGCCGCCTCTGTCGGGGAATCCGTCAGGATGAAGTTTTCGCCATAGGTTTTGGCGAATTCCAGCACTTCCGGTGCGGGGCGATACCCCTGCGGACACGCACAGGAAACCTGCATACCAACCTTCAAGCAGCCCACAATCAGGGAATTCGCCATGTTGTTGCCGTCCCCGATATAGCACATATTCAGTTCGTCCAGCCGTCCTTTGAATTCCCGCACGGTCATCAAATCCGCAAGCACCTGACAGGGGTGGGAGAAATCCGTCAGCCCGTTAATAATCGGGATGGAACCAAATTTCGCTAAGTCCTCGACCTCCTGCTGGGCAAAGGTACGAATCATAATGCCGTCCAAATAGCGCGAAAGCACCCGTGCGGTATCCTGTACGGGTTCGCCCCTGCCAATCTGCAAATCAGACGCGGACAAAAACAGCGGATGTCCGCCGAGCTGGTACATACCGGTTTCAAACGAAACCCGCGTACGCGTGGAGGCTTTCTGGAAAATCATGCCGAGGGTTTTGCCCTCCAAATGCTTGTGGGGAATGCCGTTTTTCAGTTCATATTTCAGCTGATCTGCAAGATTGAGCAGTTCTACGATTTCCTCCTTGGAGCAATCCAGCAGTTTCAATAAATGTTTCATGGGGTATCTCCTTTCTTTTACTGTGTGAGCAGTGCGGAGAGTATCTCCATACCCGCATCAATTTCATCATAAGCAATATTCAGCGGCGGCAAAAAGCGCAGCTTTTCCTTTGCGGTGAGAATCAGCAGTCCGTTTTCCGCGCAAGCCTTGCAGATTTCTCCGGCTTTTTTGGTTTTCAGCCGAATGCCCAGCATCAGCCCCAGTCCGTCCACGCCCGCAACCTCGGGGATTTCCCCAAGCTTTCTGCGAAAATACGCCGCTTTGGCGTTGACTTCCGCCAGAAAACCGTCCGCAGTCACAGTGTTCAGCACCGCTAGCCCGCCCGCGCAGGAAATGGGATTTCCCCCAAAGGTAGAGCCGTGCGTGCCGGCGCTCAGGACATCCGCACAGGTTTCGTCTGCAAGACAAGCACCGATGGGCAGCCCACCCGCCAATCCTTTGGCAAGGGTGGTAATGTTCGGCTTGATTCCGTACTGCTCGCTTGCCAGAAACGTTCCCGTTCTGCCGCAGCCGGTTTGCACCTCATCGCAAATGGTGAGAATATCCCGTTTGGCACATTCATCGGCAATCGCTTTCACGAAAGCTTCGTCCAACTGCACAACGCCGCCCTCGCCCTGTACGCATTCAAACATCACCGCGCACACGGTATCGTCCAGCAGACCAAGCAAGGCGGGAATATCATTCGGTTCGGCGTTCACAAAGCCCTCCACAAAGGGGAAGAAATAGTTGTGAAAGCTCTCCTGCCCCGTTGCCGAAAGCGTGCAAAGCGTTCTGCCGTGAAAGCTGTTATTCAGTGTAATGATCACGTGCCTGCCCTTGCCGTATTTGTCAAAGCTGTATTTTCGCGCAAGCTTGATGGCACATTCATTTGCCTCCGCGCCGCTGTTTCCGAAAAAAGCTTTCGCATAGCCGGCGGTTTCGCACAGCTTTTCGGCGAAATCCGCCTGCACTTTGGTATAGTAATAATTCGAGGTATGCTGGATTTTCCGTACCTGCGCGCAGACCGCCTCCGCCCAGTTTTCATTGCAGTAGCCAAGGCTGTTTGTGCCGATTCCGCTGCCAAAATCCAGATAGGTTTTGCCGTCCTCGTCCGAGGCGGTTCTGCCCGCGCCGTTTTCCAAAACCACCGGATACCGTCCGTAAGTACCCATCACATGGGCATTGAATTGTTCAATCGTTGTGCTGTTTTGCATGATAAACGCCCTCTTTTAAATGAATTGTGTGCCGATGCCCTCGTTGGAAAGCAGTTCGATTAAAATAGAATGCGGCACTCTGCCATCGATGATGGAGGTTTTTTTCACGCCGCGCCGGACAGCCTCCACACAGCAGTCAATTTTGGGTATCATGCCGCCGCTGATAATGCCGGTTTTCTTTAAATAAGGCACTTCGCTGACATTTACGCTGGGAATCAGCGTGGAAGAATCGTCTTTATCTTGAAGAACACCCGTAATATCCGTCATCAGAATTAGATTTTCTGCGCGCAGGCAGGAGGCAATCCGCGCCGCCGCCGTATCCGCGTTGATGTTGTAGGTCTGTCCGGATTCGTCCGCACCGATGGTGGCGATAATCGGCACATAGCCGTTTGCCAGTGCATCCAGAATCGGCTTGGTGGTAACTTTTTTAATTTCGCCCACCAGCCCCAAATCGGCTTCGCCCTCCATCTTTTGCGCCAGAATCATACCGCCGTCAATGCCGCACATCCCCAACGCTTTGCCGCCGTGGCTTTGCAGGTGGGTAACAAGCTCTTTATTCACCTTGCCGGAAAGCACCATCTGGACAATTTCCATGGTTGCCTCATCCGTGTAGCGCAAACCGCCCACAAAACGGCTTTTAATGCCCACGCGGGTGAGCATTTCGTTGATTTCCGGTCCGCCGCCATGCACAAGCACGACCTTAATCCCCACCGCGCCCAGCAGGACAATGTCCGTCATGACCGCCTCTTTGAGGGCGACGTTTGTCATGGCGTTGCCGCCGTATTTTACCACGACAATTTTGTTGTTGTATTTTTGTAAATACGGGAGCGCGTCAATCAAAACCTGTGCGCGCATTTCGTTTGAAATTTGACTCATCGTGTTTGTTCCGGCAGTTGCCGGACAAGCCTCCTTTGTTTATCTGTTTTGTCCCGAAGCCTTTGCGGACAGGGTTTTTGCCGTTACAATCAGTACCGCAGTGCGGGAGAACACCCGCATATCGTAATGCTCCGGTGCACGTCCTGCGTACTTTTTCATCAGTTGGTTCAAGCCGTGGATTTTCTCCTCGTCCGTTCCGGCAAAGCGAACAGTTCCCGTACCCATCAGGCTTGCATAATCCATGGAGCAATCGCAGGCTTTGTCTTCCGACAGCAGGACATGCCGGCAGTCCATCTCAAAGCAAATGTTCGGGTTTTCCGCCAAAATATCCAGCTTTCTGCCCGCATTTGCGCTGTGAAAATACAAAGTCAATGCACCGTTTTTCTGGTCGTATTCGTAACCGAAGTTCATTGGCACAATATAGGGTTCTGTTCCATCGTAAAATCCCAGCCGGCAAACATCACATTCTTGCAAAATTGCGGCAATTTCTTTCGCAGAGGTTACTTCTTTATCTTTTCTTCTCATGATTAACTCCGATAATCTCCGTTGATTTTTACATAATCATAGGTTAGGTCGCAGCCCCACGCGGTCGCCTGCGCGGTGCCTTGGTGTAAATCCACAAGAATCGTAATCTCGTCCTCGGTGAGTATCTCTTTTGCTTTTTCTTCCGATGCGCCAAATAAAACCCCGTTTTCGCAAACAGGAATCTCCCCCGCCTTGGAGGAAAGTGCCACGCTGACTTTTTCAATTTCAAAAGCCGCGTCCGCATACCCCACCGCACAGAGAATTCTTCCCCAGTTGGCATCCGCGCCAAACATCGCGCACTTCAAAAGAGGGGAGCAGATGACGCTTTTTGCCACGGCCTCGGCGCAAGCCTCATCCGGCGCGCCCGCGCAGGTACATTCCAAAAGCTTTGTTGCACCCTCGCCGTCCTTGGCAAGCATTTTCGTCAAATGCAGCATCACTTCATACAG
>DBRO01000055.1:30411-30710 GCA_002306005.1 Ruminococcus sp. UBA1366
TTTGCCATGCCGCCGATGGTGCAGGTTTTTCCGCCTGCCGAAAAACGCACGGCATATTCTTTTGGATAGGTATCCGTCGTCATAATCGCGTTTGCAGCGCGGGCGTTGCCGTCTTTGGAAAGCCCATTGGCAAGGGCTTTTGCGGCATTTTCAATCGGCGCAATCGGCAGAACCTGCCCGATCACCCCCGTGGAAGCAACCAGCACTTCCTGTGCGGAAATGCCCAACTGTTCGGCGGCAATTTCGCACATCCGGAACGCTTTTTCTTCGCCGTCCGCGTTGCAGGTGTTGGCGTTTTT
>DBRO01000055.1:30815-34555 GCA_002306005.1 Ruminococcus sp. UBA1366
CTTCGTACTGCATGGTTCTTCTCCTCAATCAAATTAGCCCCGTGGTTTCGTCCAGTCCAATCATAATATTCATGCACTGCACGGCAGCACCCGACGCGCCTTTTCCCAAATTATCCAGCCTTGCGGCAACCAAAAAACGTTCGCTGTTCGGGTCGCCAAATACAAAAATCTGCATAAGATTTGTTCCGGCAAGGGTGTTCGCCGCCAAAAAACCGTCCGGCAAGGTTTCCCCGCCGCCCAGTTCCGCGACTTTTACAAAGTTCTGCCCCGCATAATAATCCGTATAAAGCCGGTGCAAATCCTGCGCGGTTATTTTTTTTGCAAGCGTGCGTGCGGCAAGGGGAACGCTTACCACCATGCCGGCGTAATAGTCGTCCACAATGGGGTTGAACACGGGTGCGTACGCCAAGCCGCAAATGGCTTTCATTTCTTTTAAATGCTTGTGTTGTTGGGAAAGCGCATACTGTCGCGGGGAGAATAGCTCCGCGGTTTTTTGGTCGCTTTCGTACACGGCGATTGCCTTTTTGCCCGCGCCGCTGTAACCTGATACGGCATGGCAAAAAACCGGGTGGTCGGGGGTGATTACCGCGTTTTCCACAAGGGGAACCACACAGGCGGCAAATCCGCTTGCATAACAGCCCGGCACAGCTACACGCTTTGCATTTGCAATTGCCTCGCGCTGTCCGGCTTTTAGTTCCGGAAAGCCGTACACCCAATCGGGGGCGGTGCGGTGCGCGGTGGAAGCGTCAATGATTCGGGTAGCGGGGTTTTCGCACAGCGCGACCGCCTGTCGCGCCGCCTCGTCCGGCAAACACAAAAAAGTAAAATCCGAAGCGTTGATAAGCTTTGCGCGTGCGGCCTCGTCCTTGCGAAGTTCCGGTGCAATGGTCAGCAGTTCAATATCCGTTCTGCCGGCAAAGCGCTCATAAATTTTCAGTCCTGTTGTGCCTTCCTGTCCGTCTATAAAAACTTTTATTTTCACGGTTGGTGTTCCTTTCCGGAAATTTTACGCTATGGCGGTGCGGATATAGGCAATTTGCTTTTCGACCGATTCCGGCGCAGGGCCGCCCTCGGCTTTGCGTTGGAGGACACATTCCTCCAAGCTGATTGCCTTGTAAACGTCCTCTGCAAATTCCGCCGAAAGCGCCTGATATTCCGCAAGCGGCAGGGTTTCCAGTGTGCAATTTTTTTCAATACAGAGCGCAACGAGCTGTCCGGTAATTTTATACGCATCGCGGAAGGGCAAGCCTTTTTTCACCAAATAATCCGCGCAGTCTGTGGCGTTAATAAAGCCGCGCGCCGCCGCTGCCCGCATATTTTCCGGAAGCACGCGCATGGTTGCCAGCATGGGAATAAACGTGCTTAAGCAAAGCTTGACGGTATCCACCGCATCAAAAACCGCCTCTTTGTCCTCCTGCATATCCTTATTATAAGCAAGGGGAAGTCCTTTCATCATGACAAGCAGGGTTTGCAAATCACCATAAACCCGTCCTGCCTTGCCGCGAATCAGCTCCGTGACATCGGGGTTTTTCTTCTGCGGCATAATGCTGGAACCCGTTGCATAGGCATCGTCCAGTTCCACAAATTTAAATTCCCACGAGCACCACAGGATAATTTCCTCCGAAAAGCGCGACAAATGCATCATCAAAATGGAAATTGCCGAGGTGAGTTCAATGGCAAAATCGCGGTCGGACACGCCGTCCAGCGAATTTTGTGTGATATCTGCAAAACCGAGCAGGTCGCAAACCTGTTTTCTGTTAATGGGATAGGTGGTCGCGGCAAGCGCACCGCTGCCCAGCGGCATGAAATCCATGCGCTTGTTGGCATCCTCCAGCCGTTGCAAATCCCGCAACAGCATATTGGCATATGCCATCAGGTGGTGGGCAAAGGTAATCGGCTGCGCGCGCTGCAAATGTGTATAGCCGGGCATAACGGTGCGGGTGTGCTGTTCTGCCAAATCGGCAATTGTGGTGATCAGCTCCCGTACAAGGAATAGAATTTCCTTGGTTTCATCCTTTAAATACAGCCGTAAATCCAGCGCGACTTGGTCATTTCTGCTTCGTGCGGTGTGCAGGCGCTTGCCGGCATCACCAATCCGGCTGGTCAGCTCTGCCTCCACAAACATATGGATATCCTCCGCCTCCGGATTTAAAACCAGTTTGCCGCTTTCCATGTCTGCCAGAATGCCTTTTAAGCCCGCAATAATTGCGGCACTTTCGGATTTTTCAATGATGCCGCAGTCGCCCAGCATTTGCGCGTGGGCGCACGAGCCGGCAATGTCCTGCCGGAACATCCGGCTGTCAAAGCGAATGGAGCTGTTAAAATCGTTCACGCGGGAGTCGGTTTCTTTTGCAAAGCGTCCCGCCCACATTTTTTGGTTTGCCGAAGCCATGGTGGTTGTTCCTCCGTTGCTGCACTGCATATATTCATGCGAATGTGAATATTTATTCGCACGGTGCGGATTTTTTAAAACGAAAACGGGCGGCGCCCCGCCCGTGTGCATATCCTGTATGTTTGATATGAAATCAATCAGCGTTGGCCTTTCTAAACAGAATCCTCGCAGGATTTTTGTTAGAAAATCACTGTTCGGCCTTTTGCTGTTCGAGCAGCTTGCCAATGTCAATGCCGTTAATTTTCAGTCCGTCGATTTTACAGTTGTTGATTTCCACGTTGGTTAAATCGCAATTCACGAACGTGCAGTTTTTCATATCGGGGTTCTTAAATTCAATATTCTGCATAATCGAACAGCCAAAACGCGAATCGCTCAGGTTCACGCCGAGAAAACGGTTTTTTACCATATAGATGTCTGAAAAAGACACGCCGCTCATATTGACGTTATTGAACTTGGCGTTTTCCAGATTCACATCGTCAAACACACCGTCTTTTAGGTTCACGTTCTGGAAATTCGTTTCGCCCAAATTCACGTCCTCAAAGGACGAATTCGGCAGGCTGTCGTAGGTGATTTCCACCTTCTGGTCCAGCGCGTGTTCGTATTTAATATTGTCCGGCATGGATAAAACCTCCTTTATGATACGGTTTTACTTGTTCTTTCTTTTCTGTTCCAGCTTGGCGCGGACTTTAATCGGCAGTCCAAACAGGTTGATAAATCCAGCCGAATCCGCCTGATTGTACACATGGTCCTCATCAAAGGTTGCGACTTCCTCATCATACAGCGTAAACGGTGAGGTCACACCGGCATTGATGAGATTGCCCTTGTACAGTTTCAGTTTTACATCGCCGGTCACAGTCTGCTGGGTGGAATCCACAAATGCGCTGAGCGCTTCCCGCAGGGGGGTATACCACTGTCCGTTGTACACAATATCTGCAAATTTAATCGCCAGATGCTGTTTGATCCGGGCGGTTTCCTTATCAATCGTAATGGTTTCCAGAACTTCATGTGCGTGGTATAAAATCGCACCGCCGGGGGTTTCGTACACGCCGCGGGACTTCATGCCCACCAGACGGTTTTCTACCAAATCCGCCAGACCGATGCCGTTTTCTCCGCCCAGCTTGTTGAGCTTTTCAATTAGCGCAACGCCGCCCATTTCCACGCCGTCCAGCGCTGTGGGAATACCCTTTTCAAAATGAATCGTCACATAAGTTGGCTTGTCGGGTGCCATTTCAGGAGAAACGCCCATTTCAAGAAAGCCCGGCTTATTGTACTGCGGCTCGTTTGCGGGGTCTTCCAAATCCAGTCCCTCGTGGGAGAGATGCCAGAGGTTTTTATCCTTGGAATAGTT
>DBRO01000055.1:34572-35304 GCA_002306005.1 Ruminococcus sp. UBA1366
GGGGCAATAATCTGCATATCGGGTGCGAACGCCTTAATGGCAAGCTCAAACCGCACTTGATCGTTGCCCTTGCCCGTACAGCCGTGGCAAATTGCATCGGCATTTTCCGCAAGCGCAATTTCCGCAATTCTTTTAGCGATAATCGGCCGTGCAAAGGAAGTCCCCAGCAAATAGCGGCTTTCGTACACCGCACCGGCGGCAACGGTTGGGAACACATATTCGTTGACGAATTCGTCTTTTAAATCTTCAATATACAGCTTGGAGGCACCGGTTTTGATAGCTTTTTCCTCCAGACCATCCAGCTCCGTACCCTGTCCCACATCACCGGAAACCGCGATCACCTCGCAGTTGTTATAATTCTCTTTCAGCCAAGGAATAATAATGGACGTATCCAGTCCGCCGGAGTACGCCAGTACAACCTTCTTGATTTCTTTTGCCATGAACAATGACTTCCTTTCTTGTTTTGGAATGCTATACAATCATTATACACCGTAAAAAAGCTTTGTCAAGGACTTTTTGCAAAGATTTTTATAAATATGCAGAAATTCTTGCGGTTATCCGAATAAATATGCATTTATGCAGTTTTTCATACAATTACGGATGGGGCTTGCCTGCGCGGTAAGCATTCATAATATCGCGGAAAATTTCCCCGTTGGAGGGCGGCGTCCATGTGATGGCGTTCGCGCCCGCGCTGATGGTATCCAAAATACTCTGCTCTGTGGGGCCTCCGGT
>DBRO01000069.1:0-314 GCA_002306005.1 Ruminococcus sp. UBA1366
CGGCGGTTTCATCCGGACAACACCGTGATTGATGTAATGGGCAGAGAAATCGGCAGCGGAAAATTGCAGGTAATTGCCGGTCCTTGTTCGGTAGAGTGCGAGGAGCAGATTATTACCACGGCGGTTGCGTGCAAGGAGGCAGGTGCGACCATGCTGCGCGGCGGTGCGTTTAAGCCGCGGACTTCCCCCTATGCGTTCCAAGGGCTGCGTGCGGACGGCATTGAGCTTTTATTGGAAGCAAAAAAAGTGACGGGTCTGCCGATTGTAACGGAGATTATGTCGTTGGAGCATTTGGATTTATTTGCAGATGTGGA
>DBRO01000069.1:360-572 GCA_002306005.1 Ruminococcus sp. UBA1366
GACAAGCCGATTTTGCTGAAACGCGGGTTGGCAAACACCATTCAGGAACTGCTGATGAGTGCGGAGTATATTTTGGCGGGCGGCAACACGCAGGTCATGCTTTGCGAACGCGGCATCCGCACATTTGAAACTGAAACCCGCAACACGCTGGATATTTCTGCGGTGCCTTTGCTGAAACAGCATTCCCACCTGCCGGTGGTGGTGGACCCCAG
>DBRO01000069.1:679-799 GCA_002306005.1 Ruminococcus sp. UBA1366
CCGAATTTATGGGAACGCCGCTGGATATGCAGTAGAGGAGGCCGTTATGCAGAGGGTTACGGTACGGGCAAGCACGACTTATTCCGTGCAGATTGGTGCGGGGCTGTTGGATTCTGCGGC
>DBRO01000069.1:866-2906 GCA_002306005.1 Ruminococcus sp. UBA1366
CAACGGAGCTGTTTGTATTTCCGCACGGGGAGCAGTCCAAAAGCCACAGCGTGCTGATTTCGCTGTATGAATTTCTTGCCGCAAAGCAAGTGACACGCAGTGATTTACTGATTGCGCTAGGCGGCGGCGTGGTGGGGGATTTAACCGGCTATGCCGCGGCGACGTACCTGCGCGGGCTGGACGTGGTGCAGATTCCCACAACGCTGTTGGCGCAGACGGATTCTTCCATTGGCGGGAAAACGGGTGTGAATATTACAAACGGCAAAAATTTGGTGGGAGCGTTCAAACAGCCGCTGTGCGTGATTGCCGACACTTCCACGCTCAAAACCCTGCCGCAGGACATTTGGGCGGACGGCATGAGTGAGATTATCAAGTACGGCTGTATCAAAAGCGCGGCGCTGTTTGACCTGCTTGCCGGCGGGGAAATTGGCGACCGCATGGAGGAAATCATCACGGCTTGTGTGAAAATTAAAGCTGCACTGGTGGAAACCGATGAGCGCGATCAGGGCGAACGGATGCTGTTGAACTTCGGGCACACGCTGGGGCATTCGCTCGAACAGCACTATCATTACACCGGTATGACGCACGGCAGGGCGGTTGCAATTGGAATGTGCGTGTTGACACGGCTTGCTGAACGCGCGGGGGTGACAAAATCCGGCACGGCGGAAAGAATTGAGGATTGTCTGCAAACATATGGCTTGCCAACGGATACGCAAGTTCCTTTGGAACAGCTTGCGCCGGCCTGCCTGAACGACAAAAAACGGGAAAGCGGCGGTTTGAATCTCGTGCTGATTCGCGAAATTGGGGCGGGGTATTTACAGAAATACACGGTGGCGGAATTTTACCAGCTGTTGGGGAGTTCCGCGCCGGCGCAGGAGGAGGGCTGATATGGAGTTGCAGATAACACCGGCACGGCTGTCCGGCACGGTGCAGATCCCGCCCTCTAAGAGTGTGGCGCATCGGTTGATTCTTTGTGCGGCTTTGGCGGACGGGGTTTCGGTAATAAAAAATTTGGATTTTTCGCAGGATATTTTGGCNNGTTGTAAAGGGAATATCCTTGCCAAGAAAAGCTACAGAAATTGACTGCGGGGAGTCCGGTTCAACGCTGCGGTTTTTAATTCCCATAGCGGCGGCATTTGGCGTAAACACGGTGTTTTACGGGCGCGCAAAGCTGCCGGAGCGTCCCATCACACCCTATCTGGAAACGATGCCTGAGAAGGGAATTACCTTTACGTACAACAACACGATGCCGTTTTCAATTTCCGGAAAACTACGTGCCGGACGATACGAAATCGACCCCAAAATCTCCTCGCAGTTTGTGACGGGGCTGTTGTTTGCGTTGCCGCTGCTGGATGGCGACTCAGAAATTGTATTTTCCGGCAAGCTGGAATCCAAACCCTATGTGGATATTACGCTGGGTTGTCTGGAACGGTTCGGTGTGACAGTGGAGGAGCGCGAGCACGGTTATTTTGTGCCCGGAAACCAGAAATTTCACCCCTGCGACTGCGAGACGGAGGGGGATTATTCGCAGGCGGCGTTTTTTGTGGTAGCCAACGCGCTGGGTGGAGATGTCCGGATTTTTGGGCTGCATGAAAAAAGCCGGCAGGGAGATCAGAAAATTCTTGAAATTTACCGCGAATTCGTGTATAATAAAAATAGTACGGAAAAGGGGATTCGTCCCTTTGTGTGCGATTGCACGGATATTCCGGATTTAGTGCCGGCTTTGGCGGTTCTGGCGTGCTTTGCGCAAGGGACTTCGGAGCTTATTGGTGCGGCGCGGCTTCGCATGAAGGAATGTGACCGGCTGGCGGCGATGGCGCATAACTTAAACGAACTCGGCGGCAAGGTGCGGGAGTTTCCCGACAAGCTGGTGATTGAGGGTGTGCCGGAACTGCGTGGCGGGCGGGTGGATTCGTACAACGACCACCGGATAGCCATGGCGATGGCGATTGCGTCCTGTCGGACGGCGGGGGAGATTCTCCTGACCGGCGCGCAGAGTGTGAACAAGAGTTATCCGCGCTTTTTTGCGGATTTTCGCAG
>DBRO01000069.1:3010-3878 GCA_002306005.1 Ruminococcus sp. UBA1366
CCTTTCTGGCGCGGCGCGCCCCAAAGAGCGATCGGACTTCCACACAGCGGCGCGAAAAGGATATGCCGCAGATAATTTCCGGATTTTTTGATGGAAAAACCACCGGCACACCCCTTTGCGCGTTTATTCCCAACACAGATACACGCTCGCAGGATTACGGTAATATTTTAAAGCTGGCACGCCCCGGACACGCGGATTACACCGGCGCTTTGCGTTACCGCGGGTTTAACGATATGCGCGGCGGCGGACATTTTTCCGGCAGGCTGACGGCACCTTTATGCTTTGCGGGTGCGGTTGCGGCGCAGATTCTGGAAAAGCGCGGCATTTACGTAGGCGCGCACATCAGTGAAATTCACAAAATTAAGGACGATGCGATTGATCCGATCCGCACCACGAGGGAGGACGTTGTGGCGATGCGAAATCGGGAATTCCCGGTGCTGAACCACCGCAAGGAACTGCTGATGAAAAACGATATTCTCAAAGCCGCGGCGAATCTCGATTCCGTGGGCGGGGTGGTGGAATGCATTGCGATCAATGTTCCGGCGGGAATTGGTTCGCCGATTTTTGACGGGCTGGAAAACAGCATTGCACAGTTGATTTTTGGGATTCCGGCGGTAAAGGGCTTGGAATTTGGCGCGGGATTCAACAGCGCGAAAATGCTGGGCAGTGAAAATAATGATGAATTCTATGTGGACGAGCGCGGCCATGTGGTGACGCGGACGAACCATCACGGCGGGATTCTGGGGGGGATTTCCTCCGGTATGCCGATTACGCTGAAGGTGGCGTTTAAGCCGACGCCCTCGATTGCACAGCCGCAGGAGACGGTGGATATTTCTGATTTAAAGAACGACACGATAGAAATTAAGGG
>DBRO01000069.1:3951-8141 GCA_002306005.1 Ruminococcus sp. UBA1366
TACATTACGCCGAATATGCTGGAATTGAAGGATATTCTTGCGGTTAAAATTCTGCTGATGTATTTTTTGGATCAAGTGGGGCGCCCGATGCCGCCTCGTCAACTCAACGAAATTGTTTCCGGCAGTGGTGTGGTGAACTATTTTCTTTACACCGAGGCGGTTTCCTCCATGCTGGAGGCGGGGATTATCCGGTTGGAAGAAGCGCCCGAAGGCAGTGTGTTTGTGCTGTCCGAGCAAGGAAGGGCGGGTGCGGAGGAATTCCGTACGATGGTACCGAAGAGTTTTCGGGACAAGATTCTTGCGGCGGGCATGCGGTTTTTCGCCAAAATGAAAAACGCAAACACGGTTAAGCTGGAGGTTATTCCCTTACCCAAAGGCTGCGAGGTGCGGTTTTGTGCGGAGGAAGGCGAGCTGCAACTGATGGAGCTGCATATGTTCGCGCCGGACGAACAACAGGCGGAGCTGATTCGCACAAAAATAGAGCAAAACCCTGCGGGATTTTACTCTAAGGTGCTGGACTTTGTGCTGGAAAATGAGGAGTATGTGCCGGAGGTTGAGGGGTAGGATGAGTGGGCACGATGAGCGGTTCATTGAATAAAGACAGTGCGAATTGTTTGAAGGAGAGTATCACATGCTGAAAAATCAAAAGCTTGCGGAACAAATTTTTGATTCCTTGAATCTTGCGATTGAAGCGGAGCGAGAACTGTTGCAATATGCGCAAAAAAACGAAATGCATGCTTTTTCTGAGATTGCGGGATTTCTATTTTCTATGCTGCAAAGGCTTGCTGCGTTAATTGAACCATTAAAAAAGGAAGAGCAGATTTTACCCTCCTATCAGGCAATGGAATCCATTTTGGATTCATTACAGCGTATCATTCCATTGATGGAAAGTGACAGAGCATACGCTTTAAGTAAAATCGAATTTGAACTGATACCGCTTACAGAAGAAGGCAGGGCTAATTTTTATTTTTGGAGTATGGTGAGTGGGGATAAAGAAAAAGAACAAAAATATTTGCAAGAGGATATTCGGGAACTGGCGCGGAATACATATATAGAAAAATCTGTTGAAACCGGCAAATGGAAATATGACCTTTCGATTTTTGTATTGGCGTATAATAAGCTGGATTATACCAAAAAGTGTATTGATAGTTTGCTGAAATATTATCCAAGATTTTTAAAAACCGAATTGATTTTAGTCAATCATGGCTCTGATGATGAAACAAAAGAATACTTTGAACAGCTTCATCCAGATAAGCAGTTGGATATTAAGGTAAATGGAGGAGGATTATTTGCCGTATACAGAATCATCGAAGGCAAGTATGTTCTCTCTATCAATAATGATGTTTTTGTACAGAAAAACACTATTAAAAACCTGTATGAATGCATTTCTTCAAATCCCAAAATCGGGTTTGCGGTTCCGTCAACGCCAAATGTGAGTAATCTTCAAACCATACCCAGTAATTATACAAACGAAAGTGAACTGGAAGCCTTCTGCACGCAGAATAATATAAAAAATCCGGACCGGTGGGAACAGCGAACACGTCTTTGTGATCCGATTAACATGATAAACAGTGAGATTTACTGGAAGCTGAAACCTTCACATCAGTATTTTTCTGTGAACCCGTTTTCGTTTCCTGATGATCAAATTTCGCTTTTATGCCGGCGCAATGGATATCCGTTTTACCTTGTAAAAGATGCCTATTGTTTTCATTGCGGCTCGGTGACCTTAAACGAAGAACAAAAGACAAATTCTCAAAAAGCGTTTTTAGCAGGAAGAGCAAACTTTTTAAGGCGCTACGGTATTGATCCTTGGTATAAATGTGCTTTTTCCAACCAACTGTTTCAGCAGATTGAAATAAATAAAACAGGGCATGTCAATATTCTCGCAGTGAACGGTGGGCTTGGCGGAAATGGATTGAAAATAAAAGAACTGCTCAAAGAAAATGTTTCGAATCGAGCGGTTTATTTAAAATACTTTTTAACGGGCGATTTATATTATGATGATGTGAAATACTTGGGCGATTGCGCGGTTGTCGAAGACGGTTTAGAGAAACTTTTACTGGATTCACAGCAGTATGATTATATTGTGGCTGAGGATATTGACGATGAAAAAAGCAACTTGCGGGATGCAGTGAAGTTATTGATTTCTAAGTGTAAGCCCGATGCGATGGTCTTTCTTGAAGTTCTTTCAAAATCCAATGAAATAATTGAAAAACTTGAAGATTCTAATCAAATACTAGATGTTTATAAGATTCAGGAATCGGATGAAAAAATGTGGGCAGTGATTCATATTAAGGAGATTTGCCATTTTCAAACGTCACTGCAATAAGGAATCCGTAACCATCCTGAGCCATGAAAAAATAGTTTTATTTTCAAACCTTGCTTTGACCGACATGTTAATCTTGCCGGTCAATTTTCCATATATTCATATGAAGAATGGCAGGAGTTACTTGCGCAAAGTTGGCTACACAGCACGAGGATTGGCAGTCTGATTAAATGAACAGGAGAGCTTTTTATGAAATCAATCATTTTAGCCGGTGGATACGGCACCCGCATTGCGGAGGAGTCAGAATTTAAGCCAAAGCCTATGATTGAAATCGGTGAAATGCCGATTCTCTGGCACATTATGAAAATCTACTCATCATATGGAGTGGATGAGTTCGTGATTTGTGCAGGATACAAACAGCATGTCATCAAAGAGTGGTTTGCGGATTATTTTTTACATACGTCGGATATTACCTTTGATTTTACCAAAGGAAATGAAATCATTGTGCATGATAAGTATGCCGAACATTGGAAAGTGACGGTTGTAGACACGGGATTGAACACCATGACCGGCGGAAGAGTGAAACGGATACAGAAATATGTCGGGAATGAGCCTTTCTTTTTAACGTATGGCGATGCGGTTGCGGATGTCAATATTGCAAAGCTGATGGAATTTCATCAGTCCCATGGCAAATGCGTGACCTTGACAGCTGTTAGTATTGCGCAGCAAAAAGGCGTTCTTGATGTGAATGAAGACAATACAATCGTGTCTTTTCGTGAAAAAGACGATGAGGATGGTTCGTTGATTAACGGCGGTTTTATGGTTTGCAATGCGGGTGTTTTTGACTATTTGGAAGATGACACCACGATTTTTGAGCAACAACCGATGCGGAGCCTGATTCAGGCGGGAGAACTGAAAAGCTTTTATCATAATGGCTTTTGGCAGTGCATGGATACCAAACGGGAAAAGGATAAGCTGGAATTGCTTTGGGCATCCGGTAAAGCACCGTGGAAAGTGTGGACGGACTAAAATGAATTTTGATTTGCGGTTTTATCATGGCAAAAAAGTGTTGATTACCGGTCATACAGGATTCAAAGGCGCATGGCTCTGCAAAATCCTTGCAAATGCAGGGGCGGAGGTAACAGGCTATGCTTTACAGCCGCCAACGAACCCGTCTTTGTTTGAGATTGCCGGAATTGAGAATGAAATTCATTCGGTGATTGGGGATATTCGGGATTATACTGCACTGAAAACGGCATTTGATAAAGCAAACCCGGAAATCGTTTTTCATCTTGCCGCACAGCCGATTGTGCGCGACAGCTATCAGAATCCGGCTTATACATATGAAACGAACGTGATGGGCACGGTAAATATTCTGGAATGTGTCCGGAACAGTACTTGCGTGAAATCTTTTTTGAATGTCACAACGGATAAGGTTTATTTGAATAAGGAATGGGCATGGGGGTATCGGGAAAATGAGGAGTTGGACGGATTCGACCCCTACTCCAACTCAAAATCTTGTTCGGAATTGGTGACGCACAGTTATAAAAACAGCTTTTTCGGGAACGGCAGCACGGCAATTTCCACCGCACGCGCCGGCAATGTGATTGGAGGCGGAGATTTCGCCAATGACCGGATTATTCCTGATTGTGTGCGGGCAATGCAAAAGGGAGAAGTGATTCGGGTAAGAAATCCGTACTCCACGCGCCCGTATCAGCATGTGCTGGAACCGCTTGCGGTTTATTTGATGATTGCCCAAAAGCAGTATGCGGACAAGCAATATCAAGGCTATTACAATGTAGGACCGGATGATTGTGATTGTGTTACGACCGGTTATCTCACGGAGCTATTCTGCAAATATTGGGGCGAGGGCGCGAAATGGGAGAACCGTGCGGAAACGAACGCTCCGCATGAGGCGAATTTC
>DBRO01000120.1:0-874 GCA_002306005.1 Ruminococcus sp. UBA1366
AGAAAGGAATATTATGCGTAAGATTGCCTTTTTTGATGCAAAGAAATACGACATCGAATCCTTTGATGCCGCAGAGCATGAGGGATTGAAGTTCAAATACTACGAGCATAAGCTCAGCGCGGATACGGTTTCGCTGGCGAGCGGGTGCGACGGCGCGGTTGCATTTGTGAACGACGACATTAACGCCGAAGCGATTGACGGGCTTTGCAAGCTGGGCGTGGGCGTGCTTGCCATGCGTTGTGCGGGGTATAATAACATAGATTTTAAGGCGGCTTATGGAAAACTGCATGTGCTGCGGGTGCCGGGGTATTCGCCCTATGCTGTGGCGGAACACGCCGCCGCACTGCTGTTAACGCTTAACCGCAAAACGCATAAAAGCTATATCCGCACGCGGGATTTCAATTTCAGCCTGAACGGACTGACGGGGTTTGATCTGCACGGCAAAACCGCCGGCATCATCGGCACGGGTAGGATCGGACGGGTTTTTTTGGACATTTGCCGCGGATTTGGCATGAAAACCATTGCCTATGATATGTTCCCCGCAAAGGACAGCGGCATTGAGTATGTTTCGCTGGACGAGCTGTTTGCCCGCAGTGATGTAATTAGCCTGCATTGTCCGCTGACGGAGCAGACGCATCATTTGATTAACGAAACCAGCATTTCCGCCATGAAAACCGGCGTTTTTCTTATCAATACTTCTCGCGGGGCTTTGATTGACAGCGAAGCGCTGCTGCACAACCTGAAAACTGGCAAAATCGGCGGCGCAGGGCTGGACGTGTACGAGGAGGAATCCAGTCTGTTCTTTGAGGATTTTTCCAACTCGGTGATTAATGATGATGTGCTTTCGCTGTTGATTTCCATGCCGAATGTGCTG
>DBRO01000120.1:1055-10401 GCA_002306005.1 Ruminococcus sp. UBA1366
GCTGACAGCGGCTTGCGTTTTGCGATTAATAAACCGCCGATTAGTCGGGTTCTTCTGCGGATTTTTTTGAGAAAATGATTTTTGCAAGCGACTAAATTGCAAATTAAGGATGTGTGTATGGTGTTCAATGGTTTACCAAAAAAGCAGGGATTGTATGACCCTGCGTACGAACATGATGCTTGCGGCATGGGCTTTGTCGCGGACATCAAGGGCAGAAAATCGCACCAGATTGTTGCCGATGCGTTGACCGTGCTGGAAAAGCTCAGTCACCGCGGGGCAAGCGGCGCGGACGAAAATACGGGAGACGGCGCGGGAATTCTCGTGCAGATTCCGCATGATTTTTTTGTACGCGAATGCGGCGTGCTGGGCTTTTCCTTGCCGGAAAAGGGCAGTTACGGCGTGGGAATGATTTTCGCCCATAAGTATCGGGATTTCCGCAAAAAGCAAAAGGCGGTTTTCAACAAAATCGTGGAAGAAGAAGGCCAGAAAATTCTGGGCTGGAGAGAAGTCCCGATTGATAAGAATACCGTCGGCGAAACGGCGCTTTCGGTTATGCCGCGCTTTGTGCAGGTGTTTATCGGCAAAAGTGACGACGTGAAGGAAGGAATGGAGTTTGAACGCAAGCTCTATACGATTCGCAAGCGGGCGGAAAAAATCATTGTTCCCATGAGTGAGGAAAACGGCGGTAATTTCTATGTGGCAAGCCTTTCCTCCCGCACGATTGTTTATAAAGGTATGCTGACGGCGGAACAGCTCCGGAATTTCTATCTGGATTTGTCCGATTTGGATTTTGTTTCGGCGCTTGCCATGGTGCATTCACGGTTCAGCACCAATACGTTCCCAAGCTGGGAGCGCGCCCACCCCAACCGCTATATGGTACATAACGGCGAAATTAACACGATCCGCGGCAATGTAAACTGGATGAAGGCGCGGCAGAAATGCATTGATAATTCCCAGTTTGACGATGTGGAGAAGGTTTTCCCGATTATTGATGAAACGGGAAGCGACTCCTCCATGTTTGATAACAGTTTGGAATTTTTATATCTAACCGGACGGCCGCTGGCACAGGCGGTGCTGATGATGATTCCCGAACCGTGGGAAAAGAATGACTTAATGCCTGCGGACAAGAAGGATTTTTACAAGTTCCAGAACTTTGTGATGGAGCCGTGGGACGGCCCTGCCGCAATTGCGTTCACGGACGGCGACGTGATTGGCGGTATGCTGGACAGAAACGGCTTGCGTCCCTCCCGGTATTATGTGACAAACGACGACCGCGTGGTTTTGGCTTCCGAGGTTGGCGTGGTGGATGTTGCGCCGAAAAATGTGAAGTACAAGGGCAGGCTGGAACCCGGTAAAATGCTTTTGATTGACACCAAGGCACAGCGGATTATTTCCGATGAGGAAATTAAGAAAACCGTTTCCGCGCAGTATCCGTATGCGGAATGGAACCGCGAGCATATCTTTACGCTTGCGGATATGCCGGAGGCAGAACCCAAAGCATACGATTCAGAAGTGGAATTAACCAAGCGCCAAAAGGCGTTTGGCTATACTTACGAAGATGTTTACAAGCTGATTTTGCCAACCGTAACCGGCAAAAACGACCCGATTGGCGCAATGGGCATGGATACGCCTTTGGCGGTGCTTTCCGAAAAGCCGCAGATGCTGTATTTGTATTTTAAGCAGCTGTTTGCGCAGGTAACCAACCCCCCAATTGACGGCATCCGCGAGGAAATTGTCACGTCCAGTACGATTTTGCTGGGCAATACGGGCAATTTGCTGGAACCCAACCGTGCCGGTACAGCGGCAATTTATTTAGAAAAACCGATTCTTTCCAACGAACAGTTTGCCGTCATCCAAAATTTAAATACCGAACAGTTCAAGGCTGTGACGATTTCCCTGCTTTATAAAGCAGCAGGCGGTTCGCAAGCCATGGAACGTGCCTTGAATGACGTCTTTAAGCAAGCCGATGCCGCGGTGAAAAACGGCGCGAACATCATTGTGCTTTCCGACCGCGGTGTGAATGCCGAAAATGCGGCGATTCCCGCCCTGCTTGCCTCTGCGGGACTGCACCACCATCTCATTCGGCAGGAAATCCGCACCAACGTGGGCATTGTGCTGGAAAGTGCAGAGCCGCGGGAAGTTCATCACTTCTGCACGCTGGTGGGCTACGGCGTAACGGCAATTAACCCCTATCTGGCGTTTGAAACCGTGGAGGATTTGGCAAACCGCAACCTGCTTGGCGGCATTTCTGCCGAGGAGGGTGTGGAGATTTATATTAAAGCCTGCGTCAAGGGCATGCTGAAAGTTCTTACAAAAATGGGTATCTCCACAATCCGAAGCTATCACGGCGCACAGATTTTTGAGGCAATTGGATTGCGCAAGGAATTTGTGGACAAGTACTTTACCCACACGCCGACACGGATTGAGGGCATTGGCTTTGACGAGGTCGCACAGGAAAACAATTTGCGCCATGCGAGCGCGTTTGGTGCCACGGCACTGTATGCGGATTCGCTGGAAAGCGGCGGAATTTTCCAGTGCAAAGCGGGCGGCGAGGAGCATATGTATAATCCGGAAACGATTTATATGCTCCAAAAGGCCTGCCGCGAGGGCGATTACGCACTATTTAAACAATATTCCTCCAAGATTAACGGCGAGGTGGTGTACACCCTCCGCAGTCTGTTGGATTTCAATTACAGCAAGGGCGAAAACATTCCGCTGGAAGAAGTTGAGCCGGTGGAATCCATTGTCAAGCGCTTTAAAACCGGCGCGATGAGCTATGGTTCGATTAGTAAGGAAGCGCATGAATGTCTTGCGATTGCCATGAACCGGCTGGGCGGAAAGAGCAACACCGGTGAGGGCGGCGAGGATTCCGAGCGGTTTATTCCGTTGAAAAACGGGGATTCCAAAAAGAGTAAAATTAAGCAGGTTGCCTCCGGCCGCTTTGGCGTAACCAGCAATTATTTGGTCAACGCGGAGGAAATCCAGATTAAAATGGCGCAGGGCGCAAAACCCGGCGAGGGCGGACAGCTTCCCGGCAAAAAGGTCTATCCGGCGATTGCCAAGGTCCGGCACTCCACCCCCGGCGTGGATTTGATTTCTCCACCGCCGCACCACGATATTTATTCCATTGAGGATTTGGCGGAGCTGATTCACGACCTGAAAAACGCGAACCGCGATGCAAAAATCAACGTCAAACTCGTGTCCGAGGTTGGCGTGGGAACGATTGCCGCCGGCGTTGCCAAGGGCAAGGCGGATGTGATTTTGGTAAGCGGCTACGACGGCGGTACGGGCGCATCTCCCTTAACGAGCATTAAGCACGCCGGTCTGCCGTGGGAACTGGGACTTTCCGAAACCCACCAGACGCTGACAATTAACCGTCTGCGCGACCGCGTAAAGCTGGAAACGGACGGAAAACTGCTCACCGGCAGGGATGTGGTGATTGCCGCTATGCTGGGCGCAGAAGAATTTGGGTTCTCCACTACGCCGCTGATTGCCATCGGCTGTGTGATGATGCGGGTGTGCAATTTGAATACCTGCCCCGTGGGTATTGCCACACAGGACGAAAACCTGCGCAAATGCTTCAACGGCAAGCCGGAATATGTGGAAAACTTTATGCGCTTTATCGCGGCGGAAATGCGCGAATATATGGCGAAAATGGGCTTTAGGAGCGTAAACGAGATGGTTGGACGCACCGACAAGCTGAAAATGAAGGACAATATCAATCACTGGAAAGCCTCCAAGGTGGATTTGTCCAACGTGCTGTACCAGCCGTATGCCGGCAGTGATGTTGGCAGGTACAATCTGCGGGAGCAGAATCACGGGCTGGAAAATTCTCTGGGCATGACAAAACTGCTGAGAATGTGCAAGCAGGCGCTCAAATACGGCAGACCGATTCGGGCAAAGCTGGGCATTCACAATGTGGACCGTGTGGTGGGTACGCTCATCGGCAGTGAAATTTCCAAGCGCTACGGTGAGGCGGGACTGCCGGAGGATACGATTTATCTTACCTTTGTCGGCTCTGCCGGACAAAGCTTCGGTGCGTTTATTCCCAAGGGCATTACGCTGGAGCTGGAAGGCGATGCCAACGATTATATCGGCAAGGGGCTTTCCGGCGGTAAAATTATTGTGTACCCGCCTAAGGTAGAAGGCTTTCATCCGGAGGAAAATATCGTAATCGGAAACGTTGCGTTTTACGGTGCAACCGAGGGTGAGGCGTATATCAACGGCATTGCCGGCGAACGCTTCTGCGTGCGCAACAGCGGTATTACCGCCGTGGTGGAGGGCGTGGGCGACCACGGCTGTGAATACATGACGGGCGGAAAAGTTGCAATTTTGGGAAAAACCGGCAGAAACTTTGCCGCGGGCATGAGCGGCGGCGTTGCGTATATTCTTGATTTTGACGGCGATTACTGCAACAAGGCAATTGTGAACATTGAGGAAATTTCTTCCGAAAAGGAACTGGCAGAACTGCGTGAGATGATTGAAAAGCACGTGCAGTACACGGGCAGTCCCCGCGGAAAGGAAATTCTTGCCGACTGGGCGAACAACGCACAGCGGTTTACGAAGGTCATTCCAAAGGATTACAAGGTGATGATGGAAAATATCGAACGCGCGTATGCTTCCGGTTTAACCGGCGATGACGCACTGATGCACGCGTTTGAGGCAAGCCTGAAGAAGTAATTCAGATTTACGAAAGGAATGATTGATATGGGAAAAGCAACTGGTTTTTTGGAATATAAACGGGTCAGTTACGAAAAGAAATCCCCCTCGGAGCGGATTTTAAACTGGGATGAAATTCGTCTGCCCTCCAATCCGGAGGTCATTACAATTCAGGCGGCGCGGTGCATGAACTGCGGGATTCCGTTCTGCCACGGCGGCGAAAGCCTTGGCGGCATGACGGCGGGCTGTCCGGTAAAAAATCTGATTCCGGAGTGGAACGATTTGGTTTACCGCGGTCAGTGGGAGGAAGCTTACCACCGGCTGGCGCGCACCAATCCGTTTCCGGAATTTACGGGCAGAGTCTGCCCTGCCCCGTGCGAGGGTTCCTGCACGGAGGGCTACCACATGGAGCCTGTCACGATCAGCGCGATTGAGTACGAAATCATCGAACGCGCCTTTGCAGAGGGCTGGGTAAAGCCGATAAAAGCGCCGGCAACGGGCAAAACTGTGGCAGTTGTGGGCTCCGGTCCGTCGGGACTTTCCGCTGCATATTATATGAACGCGGCAGGCCATGACGTTACGGTGTACGAGCGCGCAGACCGTCCGGGCGGACTGCTGATGTATGGGATTCCAAATGTAAAGCTGGACAAGAAAGTGATTCGCCGCAGAATTGATTTGATGGAGCAGTCCGGTGTAAAATTTGTGATGAACACCGAGGTGGGCAAGGATATTTCCGCAAAACAGCTTTCCGAGGAGTTTGACGCGGTGATTTTGTGCGGCGGCGCAACCAAGCCACGTGGACTGAATGTGCCGGGCAAGGATTTGAAAGGCGTTTATTTTGCGGTGGATTTCCTGTCGCGCAACACAAAAAGCCTGCTGGATTCCAAGCTGGCGGATGGGAATTTCACCAGCGCCAAGGGCAAGAACGTGATTATCATTGGCGGCGGCGACACGGGTACGGACTGCGTGGCGACTTCCATTCGGCATGGCTGTGCGAGCGTGTTCCAGTTTGAAATTATGCCTGAACCGCCCCACAAGCGCAATGCGCAGACCAATCCGTGGCCGGAGTGGCCGAAAAAGCTAAAAGTGGATTACGGTCAGGAAGAAGCGATTTCCAAGTACGGCGCGGATCCGCGGAATTATTTAATTTCCACCAAGGAAATAATCGGCAATGCGGACGGCGAAGTGACGGAAGTGCACACCGTGCAGGTAAGCTGGGAAAAGGATGCGTCCGGCAGGCTGTTCCCGCGGGAAATTGCCGGTACGGAAAAGGTTTGGAAAGCGGATTTAGTTCTACTTGCCATGGGCTTCTTAGGGCCGGAGGATACCATTCCCGCTGAACTGAACTTAGAGCGCGATGCGCGGAGCAATATTAAGGCAGTGTACGGGGATTTCCGCACCAATCTGGATAATGTTTTTGCCGCCGGTGATATGCGGCGCGGACAGAGCCTTGTTGTTTGGGCAATTCAAGAAGGCAAGCTTGCCGCCAAAGCCGCCGACACGCACCTGATGGGACAAAGCTTGATCCAATAACATACAAAAAACGCAGGAACTTTTTGAGTTCCTGCGCTTTTTTTAAAATATAATCCCGAACTCTATAATAGAATTCGGGATAATAAGAGGAGAAAAACTAAGCGTAGTTATGTTTCACGCGGTCGCGTACTTCGGCGTGCTTGGCATTATTAAAGCGGTCGAGCGTGCCGACAAGGTAACCCGTAATTCTGCGGATTCTCTGGAACGGTACAGCAGCGAAGTGATAGGTCAGATTCACATCATCGCCATCCACGGTAATCTCCATGCCCTCGATAATTTTTCCGGCATATTTTTCCCGTCCGTATGCGATATAGGCCGCGATTTCCGTCTCGTTCATTTCTTCGTTGAGCACAACCTCAACGCCGTCAATCATGACAGATTCTTTCGTGCAGGTCATTTTGTTCAGCCTTCCTTTCGTTTTGTGGTGTAGTTTGCGGATTTGATTTCTTTATTTTACCGCAGGTGCGGTTTTATTTGAAATCCGGCGCAAGTTCGATTTAGGCAGTTGTCCTTTGCGCTCCGTATGGTTGCTCATTGCACACAATTAGTGGGTGCATTCTTAATATAACACAAGATATAGTACTTGTCAAGTTTTGCGGGCAAAAATATTGCACAAAAAACTGCTTGTAATTTTGGCAGGATTTATTTTTGCATTTTTTGCGTGGAAAACAAAGTTCGCACGGCGGTTTGTGAAAGTTTTATCGGAGTTCAACAGTTTATCTAAATTCCGGCGGCGGAATCTTATAGAATTTACTATGGAAAAACCTGCGCAGATATGTTATACTAAAATAAGTATAACCTGAAAAGACAGCTGCGTTGTTTTGCGTGCAACACAACGCAGTCGTGCAGGAAGGATTGAACGCACGATGAATACGAACTATGATGTCATGATTGTTGGAACAGGAGCCGCAGGACTTTACACAGCACTCAATCTTGCGCCGACGCTGCGTGTACTGATGATTTCCAAAAAGGAAATGAAACTTTGCAATTCTGCGCTTGCACAGGGCGGCGTTGCGGGCGTGTACCATAATCCGGAGGACAGTCCGGCGCTGCATAAAAAGGACACGTTGATTGCGGGCGGGTATGAGAACCGGCTGGAAACGCTGGATGTGCTGGTCAACGAGGCTTGCATTGATATTGACAGGGTTATCAAGCTGGGCGTGGAATTTGACAAAAAGCCGGACGGCGATTACCACCGCACGCTGGAAGGCGGGCATGGAATGCACCGGATTTTCCACCACGAGGATACAACCGGCTACGAGATTGTGTCAAAATTGCAGGAGCGCGTACTGGAACTTCCGAATGTTTCCGTGCTGGAAAACGCGCAGATGTGCGACATTCAAAAAACCGCCACGGGCTTTGCGCTGGATATTCTTTGCGGCGGCAAGCACGAAACCTATCTCTGTCACTACACGGTTTTTTGTACGGGCGGCATTGGCAGGGTGTACGAATACACCACAAATACGGCAATTGCCACAGGGGACGGCATTGCGATGGCGTATTATCTGGGGGCGGAAATCCGCCACCTGAGCTATATTCAGTTCCACCCTACAGCGTTTCAAAATCACCACACGCGGGAATGCTTTTTGATTTCCGAGGCGGTACGGGGCGAGGGTGCGTATTTGCGCAACTGCAAGCGTGAACGGTTTATGCAGGATTATGACGAGCGGTTGGAATTAGCACCGCGGGATGTGGTTTCGCACGCAATTATTTCCGAGGCGAAAAAAACCGGTTCGGACGAATTTTACATTGATGTGACGCACTTAAAGCCGGACTTTATCAAAAAGCGTTTCCCGATGATTTACAGCAAACTGCTGGAGGTGGGGTACGATATGACCAAAGACCTTGTACCGATTTTCCCCTGCCAGCACTACCTGATGGGCGGCATTAATGTGGATACCAGCGCACGGACTTCCGTTGCGGGGCTGTATGCGTGCGGGGAGTGTTCCCACACAGGGGTGCATGGCAACAACCGGCTTGCAAGTAACTCCCTGCTGGAAGCATTAGTGTTTTCGCGCCGCGCTGCACAGGATATCAATTCCCTGACGGGCGAAAAAAGCGGCGGGGATTTTACACCGTATACATTTGCCAATACGGATTCTTATCCTGTTATTCCAACAGGATTGCGGACGGAAATCCGAAAAATTATGCAGACGGCATATTTTGTAATTCCCGATGCGGAAAAAATTCGCACCGGAATCGTGCGGATACGGGAAATTTACGACTTTTTAGAGAACGGCAAATTCCGCAAAAACCACGATTATGTGGAGGCAAGTTCTCTTGCGACAGTGGCGTATATTGTGCTTAGTGAGGCGCAGGCGGCATTGGAGCCGCAACACGATTCCGAACAAAAACAGTAGGGAGGGCTTTTCATGCGGCTGATGCCGTTTCAGGCGGACGAAATTATAAAAACCGCCCTTTTGGAGGATATCAATTACATTGACGTGACCACGGATTATCTGGTGGATGAAAATGCGGAGGCAACGGCGTATTATTTGGCAAAGGACAGCGGTGTGCTTTGCGGACTGGAAATTGCGCTGCGGGTGTTTACCCTGCTGGACGGGGACGCAAAATTTGTGACATATAAACACGAGGGCGAACGGGTGCAACAAGGCGATATTCTTGCCGAAATTACGGCGAAAACCCGTGCAGTGCTCAAGGGAGAACGCACGGCGCTGAATCTTTTGCAGCATATGTCAGGCATTGCTACGCAAACCCGCCGTTGTGTGGATTTGGTTGCCGGCACAAGGGCGAGCATTGCCGACACGCGCAAAACCCTGCCGGGACTGCGGGTTCTGCAAAAATACGCCGTTACGGTCGGCGGGGGAAAAAACCACAGGTTTAATCTTTCCGACTGCGCCATGCTCAAGGACACGCATCTGGACGCATACGGCAGTATGACGGGTGCTGTCACAGCACTGCGAGAAAAACTTGGGCATACGGTGAAAATCGAAGTGGAGGTTTCCAATTTCGAACAGCTGGACGAGGCGCTTTCGCTGGGTGTGGAAATCATCATGCTGGACAATATGCCTTGCGAACAGATGGCGGAAGCGGTGAAAATCACCGCGGGCAGGGCGATTTTGGAGGCATCAGGCAATGTGACGGAGGAAAACATTCGCGCAATTGCCGAAACCGGCGTGGATATGATTTCCCT
>DBRO01000121.1:0-1787 GCA_002306005.1 Ruminococcus sp. UBA1366
TGGTGACCCGTACGGGAATCGAACCCATGATTCCGCCGTGAAAGGGCGGTGTCTTAACCTCTTGACCAACGGGCCATGGTAGCGGTAACTGGATTTGAACCAGTGACACTTCGGGTATGAACCGAATGCTCTAGCCAACTGAGCTATACCGCCGAAAGTTGCCTTTGCAGCGACTTAATTATTATACACGATTTTTCATCACTTGTCAAGCAGTTTTTTTCGCACATTAAAAAGAAATTTTGCGCAAACTATCCCCCTGGCTTTTGTGCAATATCACAAAAAGAACGCACCTCTTACGATTGTGCGTTCTTTTTTATATTCTTGTGCGTGTCGCCTTAAATTACATCATAGTATTCCGCAATGACTTTTGCCTCCGCTTTTGCTAGCTTTTTAAGACTGGACGAATTCTTTAGAAAGCTGCTTTCACTATAATTCGTATGAAAGCCGTGTTCCACCAGGAACGCTGCTGTGCAGCCATAGAACGCCGCATTCCGGCACACGCCGTAATAATCTACGCCGGTTGCACCAGGATAATGCCGGTTTTTACTGCCATTAAAGCTTGTTCCCATGGTTTTTGCAATGGCTTTTCCTAGTTTATCTGAAAGCACTTTATTATTCTGGTCGCTCATACTGTAATAGATTTCTACACCGGATGCGCTGCTGCCGCCAGCATTGCTATGCAGACTTAAAAACAAATCCGAACCATTGTTACCTGCTAATTGTCCGCGTTCGGCAACTTCCAGAAAATCCGTAACTTTCGGGCGTGTTGTCACAACGACAAAACCATACGATTCCAGTTCTTTTTTTAATTCGCACGCCAATTTCCACATCTGCGTACCCTCACTATAATTTGAAAAATACGTGAAGCGGTTATAATCCTTGACATGACCGGGATCCAATGTAATTTTTATTTTTGCGGCTTTCTTTTTATCCGCAGAAGCGTATGCTTTCGCTATCGTATCGGTAACAACTGTTTGTGCGGTGACTTCCGGCGCGGTGTTCACCGAAAACGAGAACAGCACAACAGCGGCAACCATACACGTACTCACACCGGATAGTACTTTTCGTTTGTTGAAAAATTTTCTCTTTTTTCGTGCCGACACGCCAAGTACGCCAAGTAACATGAGCGTTCCTGCGATGATTTCTGTAATACCGGCTGCGGAGGTGGTTTCCGGGATCGTAATCGGTACATTTACGTAGGTTTTTCCACAGTAATTACCCTTACCGGTAATCGCCATTTGTAAAGTATCCGGTTCTATGGGTGTGACAGACTGCACGGTGTAATCCGTGTTCTTCTTTAATGTTTTCCCGTTATAGGTCACTTTGATGCTCGGCGTATCCGTATCCTGTTCGACAGGTTCCGCTGTAATCTTCGTTTTGCTGATGTTTACAGGAATGATATAAAACACACCGCTTCGAGTGCCGGTATAGTTTCCCTTTCCTTTAATGGTATACCGCGCCTGCCCAACGTTGGTATTGGACTGATAGGTGACTTGATAATCCGTACCGGATTTGAGCTTGGTTTTCCCGCTTGTTACGGAAAGCGTTGCTGTGATCGGTTTTCCTGTATAGGTAAGATAATTAGAACTGGTTACAGTTACGGAACTGATGGACTTTTGCATGATCTTGAATGTTTTCGTTACGCTGCCGGTATAGGGAGATTTCCCTTTGATGATCACTTTTGCTGTGCCGGCTTTGGTATTATTTTGATAGGTTACGGTATAGTGTGTATTTTTCTTCAAAGTCTTTGAGCTGTTTTTCACTGTAACGGTCGGCGTGATTGCTTT
>DBRO01000121.1:1927-2193 GCA_002306005.1 Ruminococcus sp. UBA1366
GCGCCGATGGTTTTCAATGATTCAGGCAATTTCACCGAAGAAAGGTTCTTGCAGCCGGCAAAAGAAAACTCGCTGATTAGGGTTAGTTTATTCTGAAACGTTACCGTTTTAAGCCCGGAGCAGCCGATAAACGAATAGGGACGCAGACGTTCCAGATTTTTGCCGAATTTCAAGGTTGTCAGCTTGGTGCAGCCCTGAAACGCATAACTGCCAACGGACAAAAGACTATCCGGAAAACTTATACTTTTTAAATTCGTGCAGTCATA
>DBRO01000121.1:2285-3209 GCA_002306005.1 Ruminococcus sp. UBA1366
GAAGTGATCCGAATGGTACCATCTTTATGTACGGTATAATAAAAAGATTTGTAATATGCAGCCTCGGCTTTCAGTTGGGCGTTTTGCGGAATCAGCATGGCAAAAGCAAAAATCATACACAGAAGAATTCGGGTTATTTTATGCATGCATCTCATCCTTTTTTAATTTTTTAACGCTTATATATGTATTTTATTGATACATAATTAAAACTATTCTTGTGTTTAGCACAAATACGACATGACTATTTACATTATACATAATTCGACACGCTCTGTCAAGCATTTGCACTGATTTTTTTCATTTTGCTGTAATACGCGCGGCGGAAAAGCTTGGCTCGCTTTCTATTGCTCGATGGCACTCAACACAGCCAGCGGGACTTCGCCCACAATAACGGTTTCTGCCAGAATATAATCGGTTTCCAGTTCGATATGCGTGGTATGCGAAGGCACCACGGCGGACAGTTCCGCGTGGACGGTAAGGGTCATCCGGTGCAAAGTTTGGTTGATTCCCGCACTGGAAAAGCTGCTGTTGATATCCACATCCACTGCGCCCAGTTGGTGGATTTTCAGCGTAACATCCGGCCCGCGCCCGGTGAGCAGATTCGCTCCGGTGAGGGTTCCCAGTGCAATTGTGATTTCNNTGGGATTGCTTTCAATTGATGTAATATTCCCCGCGCTGTCTTTGGAAATGGTAATCAGTGAAGAAAAGTCTTCTTCCTGCGTTTGCAGAATGGTATTGACCTCTCGGCTAATGGTTTCTGTGGCTTCCTGCTTCCCTTTGTACTCGCAAATCGCATCAATATGTGTTTTCAGCTGAACGTGCAGCACGATGAAAAACAAAATCGCGATACAGGCAACGACTACAACCACAAGATTAAGTCTTTTGACGGATTTTCCTGAATGCCGGTAACTTCTCATCTTGCAC
>DBRO01000121.1:3301-4289 GCA_002306005.1 Ruminococcus sp. UBA1366
AAATCCATGCTTTGTGATGAGTTTAGGGATTGAAAATTACGGCTGCGAATTAATAGCCCAGTACTTCGTCCACGAGGATGACTTTGATTCTTCCCTTATGGCGCTGGTTTGCAAGCACAAGATAATCACAGCAAATGCGGGCATCTGAACCGCAGCCATCCGTCATGCCGGCGGTTTTCTCTTTCAGCGAAACACACTCCCCTGCTTTGGCGCAGTAAGTTTCGCACGAGAGGCGGTCGGCATTCACAGGGGCGGCAATGCGCTTGACGCGCGCGACTGCCTCGTCCAAATCCTTGACGATTTTATTCCTGCCCACCACCATAATCACGCTTTTTGGTCCGTAGGCGATGGCTGCAACGCGGTTGGCATTGCCGTCCACGTTATAAACCACGCCGTCCTCGGTTACGGCATTTGCCGAACAAAAATAGGTATCACAGAAAAATGCCTCGCGCATCAGTTGCTCCGCCTGTGCGCGGTCTGCGGCTTTGGAGCGGTCGATAAATTCATATTCGCCGGAACGCATCAGCGCTCCAACGCCGCTTTCCTCCAAGCTTACCGAACCGCCGGCTGCAATTTTTTCACCCGGTGAAATCAGGCTGCGAACCAGCGCCACCGCCTCCTCGCAGCTGGATGCAACATACGCTGCAAAGCCGCGTTTTTTAAGCGCCTCGGCAGTTTTACTGCATCTTTTCCGGTTGTTGCGACAGACAAATTCATTCATTTTAATCCTTCCTTTCCGATTTTTATGCTGTGTTTAATTCATCACAATATTCTGCCCGAACAATTTCTGCGTCAGGGCAAGCAATTCTTTATGCTCCGGTTTTGCCAACATAGCATCCGCATCGTGAATATCCCTTGCGGCGGCTTGCGCTTTCCCCACAACGGCAAAATCCTCTGCCATGTCCGCAATTTTCAATTTTGGCAGACCATGCTGGCGGCTGCCAAAGAAATCTCCCGGGCCGCGCAGCTTTAAATCCTGCTCGGAAAT
>DBRO01000121.1:4384-5473 GCA_002306005.1 Ruminococcus sp. UBA1366
TCCACCACGGTAGTGCAAACCAGCAAATCAATTCTGTGTGCCGAAAAATCCGTCATGACCCGTTCCTTTTCGGCGGCATTCATCCGGCCGTGGAGCAGTCCCACGCGGAAATCGCGAAAATCCTCCGCGGCAAGCTTTCTTTCATATGCCACGGCGGACTTAATATCCGAATCATTTTCGTCAATCATGGCGCAGACGATATAGCCTTGTCTGCCCTCGCGGAGGCGGTCGCGGATGAACCCATATGCGCGCTGGCGGAGCTTGCCCGATACGGCATAGGTCTCGATTTTTAGTCTTCCGGCGGGCATTTCATCAATGACAGACAGATCTAAGTCGCCGTATATCATCAGCGCCATCGTCCGCGGAATCGGTGTTGCGGACATCACCAGTCGGTGGGGGTTCTCCCCTTTTGCGGCAAGCTCGGCGCGTTGTTCCACGCCAAAGCGGTGCTGTTCATCCGTAATGACCAATCCCAGATTGGCAAAGGCGGTATCCTTTTGGATAATCGCATGAGTGCCGGCAACCACGGCGAATTCGCCGTTTGCAATGGCAGTGCGGACTGTGGATTTTTCCTTGGCTTTCATGGAACCCGACAACAATGTGACTTCCGCGCCAAGGGGTGAAAGCATTTTTCGCAGGGTGTGATAATGCTGTGCGGCAAGGATTTCCGTAGGTGCCATTATGGCGGTTTGATAGCCGTTTTTGTGTGCAAAATACGCACACGCTGCTGCCACGGCGGTTTTTCCGCTGCCCACATCGCCTTGAATCAGGCGGTTCATGGGTACACTCCGACGCATATCCCGCAGGCAGTCGTCAATGGCACGGCACTGGGCGCCGGTCAATTCAAACGGCAGGCTTGCGGAAAATTCCTCCATCGGAAAGTCTTTCATCCGGCATCCGGTACGCTCGGTACTGCGACCTTTTAAAATTAACAATCCTAACGAAAGCACCAGCAATTCATCAAAAACCAACCGGCTGCGCGCATCCTGCAAGGCTTTCTCGTCCTGCGGGAAATGGATATTCTGCATGGCATATGGCAGGGAACAAAACCCGCCCCTCGATAAGATTTCCTTTGGTACCGGCTCATAG
>DBRO01000121.1:5549-12148 GCA_002306005.1 Ruminococcus sp. UBA1366
GAGCTGATTTCCTTCCGGAGTAAATTCCCCGTAACCCGCCCGTACAGCAAGATTTCCTCGTTTTCCTTGAGCTTATCAAACTGAAAACTGACGTTATAAAAAACAATCGTAATTTCGCCGGAATCATCTGCGGCAACGGCTTTATAAACAGTCAATCCACGGCGGATTGGAGCGGGCGGCTGCTTACGAATCACTGTCACACGCAGGACGTGGTTTTCCTCCGGTGTACAGGCGGCAATTTTCTCCGGCTTGGTGAAATCCATATAGCCGCGCGGATAGTGTTCCAACAAATCCTGCGCGGTGAGAATCCCAAGCTTTTCAAACAGTACGGCGCGTTTTTCCCCCACGCCTTTCAAATACGTGATTCTTTTTTGCATCAGCATGAAAATTGCCCCTTCCCTGTGTTGTCGNNGAGTCAGAACCCGAAACGCTGCGGATATGTGCCGCCAACCGGACATCCTCACGCTTAATGTGATGCACCAGCCAGTCGCCGACATGGGTATTGACTTTGCCCACTAAAACAATTGTGGGACCTTCCTTGCGGAGCTGTTCCATCAGCTCGGCGACGATTCTTTTAAAACTTTCATGATACCGCTTGTGGTTTGGATAATCCGGATACTGGTATTTTAACTGGAGCTTTTCTTCATCGGCGAAATGCTTGGACGTATAGTCGTACAGAAACTTCGTGGTCTCCTCGATTTTTGCTCTGCCCTTACCGTGATTGCATGCATCCAACAGCCCGTTGATTGCCTCGAACAGCAGCTTATGTTCCTCATCAATAATGCGATTGCCGGTCATGAGATCCGGCGTCATTGTGTATGCCATATGAATTCCTCCTTTGTGTAACATCCTCTTTGAAATCCCAGTAAACCACATATCTTTGCTTTATTATAAATCCTACCGGCTAGCTTGTCAAGCGTAATCCAAAATCAAACCGGTTATTTCTTCAAAATGTTTTTTCGCAAATAGCGAAACGAAGCTTTCTGTCCGCGCTCAGCAAGAATTCGCAGAACGGTTTCCAGCCGGCGGCTGGTTGCCGGATGCATCCGGTAGGTACATTTATGTTCCATAAAATATTGATACGGCATGGTGTTGTTGTAGTTTTCCCGGTTATAGGTCATGCTGGCGGCAATGCGGTCGCAAACCATTTCCGCGAAAAATTCCGCCGGCATATCCACCGGCATATCGCGCCGTCCTGCTTTGGGGTTATAGTCTGTCCAGTACTCAAAATGATGACGATTCCTGCCCTTATGGTGCATCCATGCGGCGGAATATCCATTCGCACGGCGCTCCTGAACCTGCGGACTGCGTGTGCCTTCATAATAGCGCACGCCCGGCAGAAATTCCACTGGCGTAAATTTCGATAAATCATGCAGAAATCCGCGTTTATAGAGTCCCAGCGAAAAACAAAGCTGACGGACTAGCTTACGATGATGATTCACCGTGTGTAAATGCCCGCGAAACCGCGAAAGCCAAGTCATTTCACAAATCAACACCTTTTGTTATCGGGAATTTCCCACAGTGCACACACAGCATACATACTGCGCGGATAGGATGGAAGAAGAGGGGGCAGAATATTACTGCGGCTTTTGCGGGTTCTTCTATTGTAACTCTTTTTGCAAAAAAACGCAAGTCCGCTGAAAGATTTGCCACTCGGTAACAGATTATTTATATTCGCAAGGCGCTTTTGTTGAAAAAACACGGCAGCATACTCAAAGATTCAGAAAATTTGATTTGATTTTCTGAAAATCAGAAAATTTTTTGTAAAGTTATTTGTTTTTGCGTATGACGAAATGCAAAAATTTGTCCTTAATTTTCCTGTTCGGGAAAAAGGCGAATATTCGAAATCGTTGTCATTCAGCAACTATGGACATGATATGAAAAATATGATAATGAAGATCATATTATTGGAGAAACTTGAATGTTGACTATTTTNNTTTGTGAAAAATAATATAATTATATCAGGACAAGCGGAAACGGCACTATAATTGAATATCCCGGATTTTACATATAATTCTATATTCATATTTTAATATTATCCGACTTAGTAAATCAGAGGAAATCAATCATGAAATTTGAAGGATACAAGCTTGGATTCCGGTTCAACGCTTTGCACAAAACGGAGGCAACCGATGCAAAGCCGCACCGGCATACGTTTGAAATTACATTGTTTTTGCGCAGAGATTCCGACAAAATGGTTGCCTATGATGTGGCGGAGGCGCCGATTCAAGAGATTCTTGATCGGTATTCCGGGAAAATTTTGAACGAAATTTACCCATTTAACGAAATTTCGCCAACTGTCGAAAATATTTCTACTTTCCTTTATGGAGAGTTCTCCCGCGCATTGGAGAAAACCGGCAGCACGATGGACCGATTTGAACTGAGTGACAGTCCCCAACACACCTATGTGATTGATGCGGGTGACTTGACAGATGCGCAGCGTGAGGCAATACGACGTGTAGTCCCTGAATCGGACACACAAAATACGGTTGCAACCCATGTTCCGGCGCCGCAAAAGCAAGCCACGGTAGTAATTCCCGTGGGGACGCCCGAAAATCGGCGTCCTGCGCCGGTTTATCTGCTGGGTGCGGCGGCAAGCCGCTGGTACACACCGCTCTCCCTGCTGATATTGGCGGCAATCTCGGTGATTCTTACACTGGCGGTTTGGAAAAGCGGATTGTATCCGCTGGGATTTGATATTCACGGGCATTTATTCAAAGCACAAGTTTTGCTGGATGCCATCAAGGATGGTAATTTCTACCCGCTGTACTCCGAATATTGGTACAACGGCATTCAGCTTTTTCGGTACTGGCCGGCTTTGCCCTATTATTTTTTAGCGCTGTTGGCTTTTTTAACCGGAGGCATAATGCGCGGGTATCTTGCATTTCTTGCGGCATCTTACTTTATTGGCGGCGCGGGTTGGATTTTTCTTTCGCGCAAAATCAACCGCCCGAAGCTGGGCTTGTTCCTTGCGGCGGCATGGTTTTTCCTGCCGGACAACGTACGGGTATTTTTTGGCGAAGGCAACTACCCACGGATGTTCATCACGATGCTTTTACCTTGGCTGTTCAGCTTTTTATGGCTGTTTGTCTGTTACCGCAAAAAGAAATTTCTCCTTCCGCTGGTACTCACCATGCTGGCGATTGTGTTCAGCCACTTGATGATTGCGGCAATGGTAGGCGTAGGAACAGCGCTGTTTTTACTGTTCTACGCGATTTTTAACCGACGCGTAAAAGAAAGCCTATTTGCACTGGCAGGCATGCTTGCGGCGTTCGCCGTGGCAGGAACTTGGGTTTATCCGGCGCTGGTGGGCGGCATTACTGCGATGGATTCCTCCGGCACTTCTGATTTAATGGCTTCGCTGAGTGCGGCGCTAAAGGATTCCTTAAACCCCTTTGCACGGCTGGATGACGGCATTGCGGATTTATACTTTGGGTTAAGCATTGCGTTGATTTCTCTGATTGGTATTTTTGCGTCAAAGAGCAAGAATCGCTCCGGCTTTGTGGTAATGGTGCTGATTATTCTCGGCACAACAACGGCAATTACGCCGCTGTTGCAAGAACTTCCTTTGAGCCAGTTATTTTGGATCCGGCGGTTTGCGCCAATTGCTTATGCGTGCTTTATCATTGCGCTGCTGGAATGGAAAACCCTTCGCAAGCCGCTGCTCGGTATCATGTGCGCGGCATTGGCGCTGGACTGTGTACCAACCATGAATCTTTCTGTGATGGAAACGCACATGAATATTCCCGCAACGGAAAGTGAAATTGCACAGAGCATGGATGCCTATTTGTTTTCGGATGCGCAGGAACTGACCAAACAACGGGTTTCACTCATGGACTTGAGCACACTTGGTCCGATGCCCTCCTATGGATTCTGTATGCTGGACAGCAAGACCAAATACGTTTTTGGCTGGGCATGGCAGGGCGCTTCTACTGCGCAGAATATTTCTTACCTGAATGAGTCGTTGGAAAACAAAAACTATGATTATCTCTTTGACCGCAGCGTGGAACTTGGCGCGGATACGGTGCTGATGGAAAAGAGCAGGATTTCCGGCGAAACCGACCGTGACAATCTGTTATATGCTGCCTCGTTAAGCGGTTACTCCCTTGCGGAGGAAAACGACAAAATGCTATTGTTCTCGCTAAATGTTTCCGGAAGTTTTGGGGTACAGACCACTTACACGGGACTTGCCATCGGCACAACGGCGGCACTCGTTCCCGGCATACTCCCCTCCTACCACCCCGGCGACAAGTTGATGATTGACGATTACTCCGTGGAGGAACTGGAACAATACGACCGGATTTATCTTTCCGGATTCTTTTATGATGACAAAGAAACAGCAGAAGCACTTGTGCGGCAGGTTGCCGCGGACGGCGTGCAGGTTTACATTGATATGAACCGAATTCCTGCCGATCCGCTTACCAGCCGGATGACTTTTCTGGATGTTTCCGCACAGCCGGTGACATTTTATGATCGGTATCCGGAGCTGATTACGCCCACGCGCACCGCACAGGCGATGGATTTCCCGGAAGGTTACGAGACATGGAACACGGTATATTTAACCGGCTTGAGCGAATCCTACGGTTATGCTTGGTTTGAGGACACAAAGCTGGACTTCGCCGGCAAGGGCGAGGACGAAAACATTACGTTTATTGGATTTAATATTTTGTTTCACGCCTACACGGCGGGCGACACAGAAGTAAAAAGCGTATTGAATGACATGATGGCCTTAGATGAAAACACGCTGCCGGAGCGTGAAATCGTTCCGATTTCAGTCGCATACGGCAACGACACGATTACGATTGTTTCGCCCACAGACAATGTGAACACAACCATTGCCTGGCAGGATATTTTTGAAAGCGAACAGGATATTTGGGATGAGAACAATTTCCTTGTGGTAAACAAAGGCACAACGGTCATTACGATGCGGTATCCGTATCTTTCCCGCGGGACGGCAATCAGCATTGCCGGCAGTGTGGCGGAACTATTGATTTTTCTGGCGCTGTATGGCAAGCTAAGAAATCCGTTCCGCAAAAAAATACGGCAATAAAGAAGGGGATTTCATGAAAGCAATTAAAAAACTCACCGTAATCTTAACAGCGGCGATCCTCATGGCACTGCCGGCAGGCAATGTTTTTGCGGCGGAAACAGTACAATATTTAGACGACAGCACAGCATCGGATTATGTGGGTATTACCATTGACGGCAATTATTCCGACTGGGACGATAAGCCGCACTCTAAAATTCAATACGGATGGGATACCTCGAACAACTATCACTCCGGTGCGCTGTACCGCGATGCGGACTATGTTTACCTGCACGTCCGCATGAGCCCGACTAGCTACACCAAGTTTAACGGCAGCGATTATCATTTTATTGTGGACGGACAGGATATTGCTGTTGCCGTTGTAACACCGGAAGGCGAGAGTATTCACGCAGGGAACACAAATCTTATAGTGCGAAACCAGAATGGTTACACGCTGATTCCGCAATCGTCGGGTGTACTAACCACCACCTCGGGCGAACCGGACGAATGGGAAATCAAAATTCCGCTTAGTTTTTTCAGTTCCAGCCCGGAAACCATCCGTTCCATTGAATTTTACACATCGAACCTCGGTCCTCAGCACCTGATTGCAACCGGCACTTCCACTGCGCCCTATGCGCTTGCCGGACTGGGCTTTGCAGCGGCGGCGGGCGGGATTTTAACAACCGGAAAATTCCGGCAGAAAAAATTTTTGCGCGGCAAAAAAAAGCAGGGCAAACAACTTGCATTGACTGTGAACGAAAGAACCTGATTGCATGAAACTATTGATTATTCTGATTGCACTGGTATGGATTTATCTCCTGAGTGTACTGCACCGCGCAAAGCTGACCTTTTTTAAATTTCTTGTTGGCAGTGTGGGCCTGTTTTTACTGATGATGCTGACTATTCGCAGTGTGCTGACACAGCCGCTTGCACAGGCGGTAACGGCGGTAACCGGACTGTTCGGGGATTGGACGGGGATGTTTCGCGCATACTACCAATATGCGATTTTATTTATTAACCACGCGGGCGAATCCATTTCGCTGTATGTGGACTATGAGTGCTCCGGCATTATTGAACTGATGGCGTTTATTGCGTTGCTGGCGTTCTTTCCGCTGTACCGGCTTTCTGAAAAAATTGTGGTCGGCATTGGNNATTGTTTATTTCTTCGGAAATAATGCGTTCTTCTTCGCGCACGCGATTTTTGGACGAATTTTATTCTACGGACTGACGATCATCCTGTATTTTCACGTATTTACCCGCTCGCAGATTCTGCGGCAGAAGGTGGGGAAATTTAACTATGGCAACGATGCTTAAAGATATTTTAGAAACCATGATCTTCTGGATGGCGTGGGTCATCATCCCGCTTGTGATGGAAATCATTCCGGCNNCTGATTATTCCGGTTTACAATTCGCAGGAAACGTTGGAGGGCTGTTTGCGTTCCGTGAATGACAGCCAATACCCCAACGAACTCATCAGCATTATGCTGGTGGACAACCGCAGTACGGACGAAAGCTTTTCGGTCTTTTGCCGGGCACAGGAGGAATTCCCTTCCCTCTCGATGCAATGGTTGAA
>DBRO01000121.1:12201-12825 GCA_002306005.1 Ruminococcus sp. UBA1366
CTGACGGGGGCGGTGCTCACTGACCCGGAATTGATTGAACAAACACGCCGGACGGGATTGCGGTTGTTACAGCGGTGCGAATTCATGGAATACTGTCAAGCTTTTTTGGCGGGGCGGAATTTTCAATCCGAACTCAACAGTATTTACACGCTTTCCGGTGCGTTCTCGGCGTTCCGCAAAAGCACGATTTTGAAAACGCAGCTTTACAACACGGACACGGTTTGCGAAGACACCCACGTCACGTTTCAGATTCGCAAAATCATGAAGCAAGGTGTATATCTTTGCGAAAACGCGATGTTCTATGTAGACCCCATTGAAGGCACGGCAAAGCTGTACACGCAGCGCCAGCGCTGGCAGACGGGCGAACTGGAAGTTTCGCATATGTTTTTGGAAAGCGAAATGAAAACCCGGCGGTTTTTCTCCAACTTCATGGTACGGGTATTGGCATACGATCACACCTTCGCATTTCCGCGAATGATTTGGTATTTTGCGCTGATCTGTCTGGCGTTTTTAAACTATCCGTTCTCGATGATTATTGGCTCGGTTCTCATCCTTTACGTGCTGTATGTGATTTCCGGCTGGCTGTTTTACCTGAATGTTTCGGCATATTTAAAAGACAAACCA
>DBRO01000121.1:12903-15103 GCA_002306005.1 Ruminococcus sp. UBA1366
CGCACGATTGTGGCACAGGATTTTTTACCCCTGCACCGGCTTAGCGGAAAAATCCGCAGCGTGATCAACCGCAAAGAAACTTAACGGAGGGTAAGTCCGCATGGACTTGGGTTACAATGTTCAAAAAAGTTTGGCAGAAATTCAAAGACAAAGATCAGGAAATCATCAAGCCGCTGCTTGCGATTCTTGGCAGCATTGCGGTATGTATCGCTGCGGTGATTTTTTTGCAGATCCTGACGCAAGCGATGAAAACAGATTACATTGCGGCGCAGGCGGGTTCTTTGCGCGTTGCGGTAAATAGCGTAGGCGCGGAAATTACCGAGGCACAAAGCAGTGATGAGGTACTGGAGATTCTCCGGCAGCAAGACGACACGGGTGCGGTGATGTGGGTAGCGTTTGATTCCACAGGTTTGCTTTTTGACCGCAACGATCTTTATACCGAACAGACAACGCAGAAGGATTACACGGCGCTTGCAGATTATTACACCCGCAACGGCGGCAAAAATGTGACCAAGCTGATTGATTTGCTGAAGGCGGGCGGGCGTTTTTCCGTGGTTGCGCAACGTACCAGCGCGCAAGGCAGCGAACTGCTGACCATCGGTTCGTTTTCTGCCAACGGGGAAATTTACCGCATAGGGACTTGCGTTCCCTTAAACTGGCTTTACGCACAGGGAAACATTCTCAACCGTATTTTATATTTACGGATACTGACAGGCGTTCTTTGTGCGCTGATTGTGGCGCTGGTGTTATTCTGCGCCCTGCAACAGCGCCGGAAAAACCTTGCACTTGCGGCTTTACGGCGCGAAAACGCGGCAAAGAATCGATTGGTGACGGAACAATGGGAAAAGCTGACCGCTGACGGCGGCACAGCGGAGAACAACACACTGGATGGTTTCACCGGGTTATACAGCAGGGATTTCCTGACGGCTTTACTGGCACAAACAACGGCACGAAATCCTGCGGGATTCGGTGTTGTCATGATCGAACTGGACGGTCAAAATGCCGGTGTTTATCAGCAGGCGGCACGAGTGATTTTGTCCTCTGCAGAAGAAAAGAACATTTGCGCGGTTGCAGGACAAAACAAAATCGCTGTGTTGGTTTACAACACAACGCAGGATGCGCTGCAAGCACGGGCAAAGCAGCTTTCCGGCTTACTGGACGAACTTTTTACGCCGGAGGAATTCCAGATAGGTTTTTGTTATAAACAGCCCGAAATGACCGCACAGGATGCATACACTGAAGCACTGCAACAAGTTTCAACATAAAGAACAAAAATTTTTGCCGGGGAGGCATACATATGAACAGTCATTATCGATTTAAATTTTACATAAACGCGAATCATGCGATTTATTTACGCGGCGTGCTGGGGCAAAACCATCCGCACACCTGGGAAATCACACTGGACACGCTAAAAGTAACGGACGGGTTCATTCAATTTGACAGCATTGAAAAGGCAGTGGACAACTATCTTTTGCAATTTCAGGACAAGGACCTGAACACGGTGCCGCCGTTTGATGTCATTAACCCCACGCTGGAGAATCTCTGCGGCTATCTGGCGACTGAAATGGATGCGCTTTTACAGAAGCACGGCTGGCTGATGACCCGCATGGAACTTTCCGAAACGCCGGCGCGTTCTTACATTATTGACCGCTCTGATGAGACTGGCGAGCGGATTCCGGAGATTTTCGGCGAACAGATCGCACAGGAGACGGTTCATGATATCGCTGCACAAAAGCTGGATCAACTTTTAGGTGCATAATACATACGCCCAATAGCCACTGGCAAGTTGACTGTGAATTGCACAGAATGTTTGAATCATTTTGTGCAATTATACAATTCAAATATTTACACTTGACTTTTGGATTTCAATATTATATAATATAAAGGCTGCTGATGAAGATGTTCGGACTCCGCACAGCGAAATCTTACGCAGCTTTTGCTGGTGTAGCTCAGTTGGTAGAGCAGCTGATTTGTAATCAGCAGGTCGGGGGTTCAAGTCCGTCCACCAGCTCCATTTTTCTCTTAACTGAATATGGGAGAGTTCCCGAGTGGCCAAAGGGGGCAGACTGTAAATCTGTTGCTTTACGCTTCGGTGGTTCGAATCCACCCTCTCCCACCAGCGACGCGGTCGCTCCATTCGCCTCCCAGAGCATGGGGGGCTGTTTTTTTGATCATTTAGGCTAGGTGTGGAAACATATAC
>DBRO01000080.1:0-254 GCA_002306005.1 Ruminococcus sp. UBA1366
CTTCCGTGTCGGAAAGCTGTTTTAACGTGCCGCGTGCCTTGTCGGTCGTGGCAAAAATTCTGGACTTCGCCCCATCCGCGCCGTATTTGTCCTCCAGCAATTTCTTAAAAATCCGGAATGCCAGCGCCGGCTCGGTTGTTGTGCCGGATTTTGAAATCACGTTCACACAAACGTCCCTGCCCTCGCAGATGGAGAGGATTTCTTTTAGGTACACCGGGCTGATATTGTTACCCGCATAGTAGATTTCCGGGGTG
>DBRO01000080.1:329-1449 GCA_002306005.1 Ruminococcus sp. UBA1366
AATTCCGCCTTGTCGTAGTCCACGGGCAAATCCACCCAGCCGAGAAAATCATTGCCCGCGCCGGATCGATCCGCAAGCTGCTTGTGCGCCGCCGATACCTGTGCCGAGATTTCTTTCAGCTCATGTGGTTTGATAAAGTTTTCAAGATACGATGTGTTGAGTTTCATAGCCAAATTCAGTCATACCCTTTCCTAATTACAGCATTCATTTTTAGAATTGATTCCTGAACTTATTTTACTATAATTATTTCTTTTTTTCAAGAGCATTTAAAAACAAGGTTCAGTTTTGGCTATTTTGACGAATATTTTCGAATCAGTTATTATAATTCCAGCAGATTGTACAATGCTTTTTTGAAAGCTTTTCCGAAAGTCATTTGATCGACGGATTTTGCGGCAACAATTTCGGTTGCAAGAATCACCGTATCGCCGGATTTCAGGGTAATTTCCCCCGCCACCGTGCCGCGTTTCACCGGTGCGTTCAAGCTTTTTACGCGCTTGTAAGAAAAATCAATTTCTTCAGCCCCGCCCTTGGGAATCAGCACACAAGTCACACCCGCCGGCTCCACTGCCGCCGTCAGCGCCGTGCCGCCCTTCACAGGAATCTCCTCCAAAGCCTCTGCGGGAATTTCCGGTGTGTACAGTTCATACGCACCAAAGCCGTAATTCATCAGCTTGCGCGCCTCATCAAAGCGCGTATCCTGCGATTCGGAATCCAACAGCACGCAAATCATTTTCATGCCGTCGCGTTCCGCCGCCGCCGCAAGGCAAGGCCCTGTTTTGTCCGAAGCGCAAGCCTTCATACCGAAAATCCCCTTGTAATCCCGAATCAGTCGATTGGTGCTCACAAGCTCCGTTTCATCCCCCCGAACATTCACCATCCACGTGGTCAGATAGCCCTGCAACTCCTCATGCTCCATCAGTTCCTCGCAAAGAATCGCCGTGTCCATCGCCGTGGTGACGGTCTTTTCATCCATGCCGGTGCTGTCGGCGTAGCTTGTATTGTTCATGCCCAGTTCCTGCGCGCGCTCGTTCATCCGCGCGGTGAATTCCTCCTCCGTGCCTGCGGCGGTTTCCGCCAAAGCCACACACGCATCGTTGGCGTTGCCCACCGTTATCGCCTT
>DBRO01000080.1:1587-15678 GCA_002306005.1 Ruminococcus sp. UBA1366
CCGGTTGTGCCTTCCATCAGCACAGCATTTGTTGCGGTAACGCCCTCCAGCGCAGTGTTTGCCGCTGCCGCAACGCTCTGCGCATCCGTCCCGTCCGCCGAAACCATCCCAACAGGCGCGGCGGGAATACACAACACTGCCGCCAAAACAAGCGCCGTCATGCTTCGCCATAGCGAAAACCTTGCTCTTTTCATCATCAGTACTCCTCCCAATTCGCGTTGATTGTCCAAAATCAATCTACAACAATGTATGCGCGCCGTGCGGGAAAAATGCTGTTTTACGGACGAAATCAAAACAAGCCCGCGGAAAAACTCCGCGGGCTTGCTGTGCTTTTTCTATTCGTAATTACTTCACGATAAACGCGCTAATTTCTTCCATGAACTTCTCCGCATCATCCGTGTGGGCAACCAGTTCAATGGACTTGCTCAAATCAAGGCTGAAAATACCCATAATGGACTTTGCATCCACCGCGTATCTGCCGCTCATCAGATCCACATCAAAGTCATATTTTGAAACAGCATTTACAAATGTTTTCACATCGCCAATGGATTCCAGTTTAATCATCATTTTTTTCATATTAGTTCCTCCTTCAAAATCAAGAGTAAAATTCTTCTGTATCTTCACTATACCAAATCCGCAGGGGTTTTGTCAATATCTAATTGAAAAAAAAATGAAAATATAGTATAATAGGCAAAGCGGCAAATTTGCCCGAACCAAATTTGTATATTTTAACGAATTTTGTACCGGTAATTTGTTTATAATACATAAATAGCGAAAGGAACTCCATGAAGGTTTATTACGATACATTTGGCTGCAAGGTCAATCAGTACGAAACAGAAGCCCTGCGCCAGCGCATGGCACTACAGGGCTATGAGGACGCCCCCACCCATGCCGAGGCAGATATCTGCATCATCAACACCTGCACCGTCACCGCACAAAGCGATAAAAAATGCCTCAAGCTTGTGCGCCGGATTCGTGCGGAAAACCCCACCTGTGTTACCGTACTTGCCGGCTGCTACCCGCAGGCATTCCCGCAAGAGGCGCAGCAGGCAGGCTGTGATATTATTGTCGGCACGGCAGGAAAAACGAAAATTCCCGAACTGCTTGCGGAATTTTTACAAAGCCGTGAACCCATCCAAGCCGTTGCCCCCCACTGCACGGGGGAAGTCTTTGAGACCTCCGCCATTGATACGCTCCAAGAAAACCGCCGCAAAACCCGCGGAATTATCAAAATCCAAGACGGCTGTGACAGCTATTGCTCCTACTGCATTATTCCAAAAGCGCGCGGGCATTTGCGTTCCAAGCCCGCGGAAGAAATCCGCAAGGAAGCCGAGCAGCTTGCAATCAATCACCGCGAGCTGGTGCTGACGGGCATCAATCTTTCCTGCTACGGTAAGGATTTTGCAGACGGCACCACCCTTTGCGATGCGGTTTGCGCCGCCGCTATACCCCAACCCATTGCACGAGTGCGGCTGGGTTCGCTGGAACCGGAACTGCTCACAGACGAAATCATCGCCCGCCTTGCCGCAGAACCCAAACTCTGCCCGCAGTTCCACCTCTCCTTGCAAAGCGGATGCGAAAAAACGCTCCGTGCCATGCACCGCCGCTACACACCGGAAGAATACCGCCGGCTCTGCGAAAAACTGCGGGACGTGTTCCCAAACTGTGCAATTACCACCGATGTCATGGTCGGTTTTCCCGGCGAAACACAGGAGGATTTCCAGCAATCGCGGGAATTTGTCCGCGCCTGCGGCTTTGCCCGCACGCATATTTTTCCCTACTCCCCGCGCCACGGCACAAAGGCGGCGGAGTTCCCCAACCAAATTCCGCAGGAAGAAAAGCTTCGCCGTGCCGCCCTGATGGAACAAACCGCGCAGGCTTGCGAGCGAGAATTCTTAGAGCGCATGGTCGGAAAGACCGTGCAGGTGCTGTTTGAAAAGGAAAACTGCACAGAATTTCACCGCGGTTATAGTGAGAATTACACGCTTGTTAAGATTGTGCGAAAAAATGCCGAAAAAAGTTTGCGCGGCGCGCTTTTTTGTGTTAAAATAAAGAAAGCTGAAGACGGATTCTGCCTGGGAGAAATTTTACCGTAAAATTTTTTATTAAGAAATCACTGCCGCAGAAAACCGCCTGTATTGTAGAAAGGAATGGTCCGACCGATGTCTGTTTACCGAATCTATGTGGAGAAAAAATCCGGCTTTGCCGTGGAGGCAGCGTCCCTGCTTGGCTCTGTCAAATCCGCGCTGGGACTGACGGAATTACAGGGAATCCGTATTATCAACCGCTATGACGCGGAAGGCTTAAGCGAGGCGGATTTTAATCTGGCAATCCCCGTGGTGTTCTCAGAACCCGCGGTGGATACCGTGTACAGCCATCTTCCCCTCATCGCAAAAAACGAGCAGGTAATTGCCGTGGAATACCTCCCCGGACAGTTTGATCAGCGTGCGGATTCCTGCGCGCAGTGTATTTCTCTGCTCACGGGCGGCACACGTCCGGCGGTGCGTTCCGCAAAAATTTATATTATCAAGGGCGATTTAGAACCCGCCGAGCTGCAACAAATCAAGTCCTATATCATCAATCCGGTGGAAAGCCGCGAGGCTTCCCTGCGGCGATACGAAACGCTGGAAATGACCTACGATACGCCCACCGAGGTGGAAACGATGGACGGCTTTATTTACTCCAACGAGGAAGATTTAAACAACCTGCTCACCTCCATGGGTCTTGCCATGGATTTAGATGACTTAAAGTTCTGTCAGGCATATTTCCGCGACACGGAAAAGCGCAACCCCACCATTACCGAAATCCGCATGATTGATACCTACTGGTCGGACCACTGCCGGCACACCACCTTCTCCACCATTCTGGATAAGGTGGAAATCCGTTCGCCTGCAATTGCAAAAACCTTTCAGGATTATGAAAATCTCCGTAAGGAAATCCATAAATTCCGCACGGACAAGCCCCGCACACTCATGGATTTAGCCGTCATCGGCGCAAAGAAGTTAAAAAAAGACGGCAAGCTGCCGGATTTGGACGAGAGCGAGGAAATCAACGCCTGCTCAGTTAAAATCCCCGTGGACGTGGACGGCGTGGAACAAGACTGGCTGTTGATGTTCAAGAACGAAACCCACAACCACCCCACGGAAATCGAACCGTTCGGCGGTGCGGCTACCTGCCTTGGCGGTGCAATCCGCGACCCGCTTTCCGGACGTTCGTATGTCTATCAGGCCATGCGCGTCACGGGTGCGGCAAACCCGCTTGTCCCCGTGGAGGATACCATCAGCGGCAAGCTGCCCCAGCGTAAAATCACCGTGGGTGCGGCAAACGGCTATTCCTCCTACGGCAACCAAATCGGGCTTGCAACCGGTCATGTTAGTGAAATTTACCACCCCGGCTATGTGGCAAAGCGCATGGAAATCGGCGCGGTCATCGGTGCGGCACCGGAGAAAAACGTCCGGCGCGAACGCCCCGCAGCAGGGGATGTAATCATTCTGCTCGGCGGCAAAACCGGACGGGACGGCTGCGGCGGCGCAACCGGCTCTTCCAAATCGCACACGATTGAATCTTTAGAAAGCTGCGGCGCGGAAGTCCAAAAGGGTAACGCGCCGGAGGAAAGAAAGCTCCAGCGCTTGTTCCGCAAGCCGGAAGTTACCCGCATGATTAAACGCTGTAATGACTTTGGCGCAGGCGGAGTTTCCGTTGCCATCGGCGAACTAACGGACGGACTGATTATCAGTCTGGATTCCGTGCCAAAAAAATACGAAGGACTCGACGGCACTGAGCTTGCCATTTCTGAATCTCAGGAGCGCATGGCGGTGGTGATTGCCAAAAACGACCTGCCCCGCTTTATGGAAGAAGCCGCCCGCGAAAACCTAGAGGCAACCCTCGTTGCCATCGTAACGGAAGAACCTCGCCTAAAAATGAAGTGGAAAAATAACACGATTGTGGATCTCTCCCGTGCGTTTTTGAACTCCAACGGCGCACCCAAACACACGAACGTTGTAATCGACAAGCCCCTGCTGTTCTCCAACGACAATGTGAATGATTCCCCCGATACTTGGCTTGCCATGATTTCGGATTTAAATATCTGTTCCCAAAAGGGACTGATTGAACGCTTTGACTCCACCATCGGTGCGGCAACTGTGCTGATGCCGTTTGGCGGAAAATATCAGAACACGCCCAACCAAGCCATGGCGGCAAAAATCCCCGTGCTGGAAGGCGACACCACAACAACTTCGCTGATGGGCTGGGGATATAACCCGTTTTTGTCCAAGCAAAGCCCCTACCACGGCGCGTATTGCGCGGTCATTGAGTCCATTGCAAAAATCGTTGCAGCAGGCGGCAGCTACCACAAATGCTGGCTGACGTTCCAAGAGTATTTTGAACGTACCCAAAACGACCCCCACCGCTGGGGTAAACCGCTGGCGGCATTGCTCGGCGCATTAAAAGCCCAGCTTGGACTGGGTTGTGCGGCAATTGGCGGCAAGGATTCCATGTCCGGCACGTTTGAAAACATTGACGTTCCCCCCACACTGGTTTCGTTTGCGGTATCCGTTACAAAAAGCGCAAATGTAATTTCGCCCGAATTTAAAAAAGCCGGCTCCAATGTCGTGTTCTTAAAACCAGAAACCGATGATGACGGTATGCCCATACTTTCCAGCGTGAAAGCCGTGTTTGATAAAGTCGAAAAGCTAATTGCCGACAAGCGTGCGCTGTCCGTCTGGACAGTCACCTACGGCGGTATTTCCGAGGGCATTGCAAAAATGTGCTTCGGCAATAAGCTTGGCGTGAAATTCACCGCCAATGTCAAACCCACGGAACTTTTCCGCGCAACCTACGGCGCCTTCCTGATTGAACTGGACGGCGAGGCAAACCCGGATGAGCGCGTAATTGCTAAAACGATTGCTGAATATGTGATTATTACGGAAAGCTATGCGCTTTCGCTGGACCGGATGCAGGAGCTTTGGGAGAAAAAGCTTGAACCGGTCTTTCCGGCAACCATTATGCAAAACGAGTTCACCCCGGAAAAATACAGCTACAATTCCGTGACACGGATTACCCCGCGTGTGAAAGTTGCCAAACCTCGCGTGCTGATTCCTGTTTTCCCCGGCACAAACTGCGAGTACGATACCGCCCGTGCTTTTGAAAAAGCCGGTGCGATTCCGGAAATTCTTGTCGTGAGAAACCTCTCCGCGCAGGCGATTGAGGACAGCGTGCTGGAAATGGAAAAGCTGATCGCCAATTCGCAGATTATCATGCTGCCGGGCGGCTTCAGCGGCGGCGACGAACCGGACGGAAGCGGTAAGTTCATCACTGCGTTCTTCCGCAACCCGCGCCTCACGGATGCCGTACACGAACTGCTCAAGCACCGGGACGGCTTAATGCTGGGCATCTGCAACGGATTCCAAGCGTTGATTAAGCTGGGACTGGTGCCCTACGGCGAAATTGTCCCCATGCGGCAGGATTCCCCCACGCTGACGTTTAACACCATTGCACGGCACCAGTCCAAAATGGTGAACACCCGCATTGCGTCGAATCTTTCGCCGTGGCTGGTTACCAGCTCTGTGGGCGACATCCACACCGTGGCGATTTCCCACGGGGAGGGTCGCTTTGTCGCCTCTCTGGAGGAAATCGAACAGCTTGCCGAAAACGGCCAGATTGCCACACAGTATGTGGATTTCAGCGGCAACCCGACCATGGACATTCACTGCAACCCCAACACCTCCATGCAGGCAATTGAGGGCATAACCAGTCCCGACGGCCGCGTGCTGGGCAAAATGGGACACTCCGAGCGCATTGGCACGGACGTGTGCAAGAATGTTCCCGGCGTGAAAGACCAGCAGATTTTTGCAAACGGCGTAAGATATTTTGCGGATTAAACGCAGAAATTTGACATCTGGGGTGATGGAATGAAAAAGCAAATTGCAGGCGCGCTTGTCATATGCCTGTTGCTGTGCGGCTGCGAAACAAAGCAATCAGATTCCTCCCAAACGCAGCCAAACACCCACGCAGAGCTTGCCGAGCGTGTGCGCGACGCGAAAATAGATTTTACTTTGCCGGAGGAAAACAGCACGGCTTTCACAAATACGGGCGAACCCCTGCTCAGTCCCTATTTGCAAGCCGTCACTTCATGGGAATATACTTACGAAATCGTCCTCTCCGGACTAGGGGAAAACGACCAGCTGATTTATAATTATCGCACGCAAATCGGCGCGAACTATTTGGAAGAACAGCTGGTCAACGCAGTGGATGATGATCCGGATTCCGTGACAACGTATGTGAGTCTGGGCGGAGTTGCCTATGTTTGCACCGATGACGGCATCCATCCGCCGGCGGTGCAATCCGGCGAAAATGCGCGGAGAAAAACAGACAGCAGTTTGTTTCCGATGTTTTCCGGTGATGCGAATTATGCATATGCGCAAAGCCGTTCGGTGCGCGTGGACGGCAAGGAATATATCTGCGAAACATGGAAAACTTCTGATGACACCACCTATGCGTACTACTTTTTAGACGGCGAACTTGCCGGCATGAAGTATACCGCAAGCAGCGGCATTCCGATGAACATCTACCTGCTTTCGTTTTCAGAGCAAGCAGAAAAGGATAAAATCAAAGTACCCTCCGCCACATAAAAAACAAAGCCTGTACCATTTCTTTCGGTACAGGCTTTTCACGTTTTTCAAGCAACACTGCGTGCCTTCGTCATTCTGTTTCTGTGAATTCTTCCTCGTCTGCTTCTTCTTTTAAAAACATCAACAAGAACCCCGCAGCCAGCAGCAAGCAGGAAATCCAGATTGCCCGCGTATGATATACCCCCACGGAAAAACTGCCAATTGCCGCCCCGCCCGCAAAAATCAGAATCACCAAGTAGTATTTCAACGCGCTTTTAAGTGCCTTGCGGCTGCGCGAGCGAAAATACCCGCAAAGTGCCTCCGTGCCGCTGCGCATATTGCCAATGCACATCGTGCTGGCGTAAGAAATCCCGCTGATTTTCCGAAACGTCTGTACCTGCATGGCGCAGGAAAAGGACACCAGCGCATTCGCAAGCGCGTTCAGGCTTGTGGGAAGAAACCCCACCGCAAATAGTATCACAATTTCTGCCAGCAGAATCAACTGCCGCCAATGCACCCGCTCTAAATATTTATACTTTTGGTGAACCAGCTCCGCCAGAAAAATTCCGATAATAAACGCACAAAGCGGAATCGCATACCGCAGCGCCGCCGGTCTGCCCTGTATCAGATTCGCACTCATCAGTACGATATTACCCGTCTGGGCGTTGGCGAAAACCTCCCCGCGATACAAAAACGAGTACGCATCCTGAAACCCGCCCGACAACGTGAGAAAAAATCCCGTGAGAAAAGTGTCCGACATCTGCCGCCGAACCCGCAAATGTGTTTTCATGAGCCGCTCCAAATTTTTTTGCTGAAATTACAGCTTTTTAATCTTCGCAAACTTTGCCATAATCTTTTTAGTGCCAACCTTTTCAAAAGCAACCTCCAGCATCGTGTCGCTGGACATCACGACCGCAGAAAGCACCGTTCCCTCGCCAAAGATATTGTGGCGTACGCGGTCGCCAACTTTAAAATTAATCTGTCCGGAAGCCGTTTCCTGCATCTTGCGCTTGCTGGCAAGCTGTTCTTGTAAGGAAAGACTTGCAATCGAACCGCCGCGGTAATCCGCCGTCAGCTTATCCGTCAGTCCGCTTTCCTCAAGCTTTGCTATATACTGTGCGGGAATTTCCCGTACAAAGCGCGAAACCGCGTTGTGGTTCGTGCTGCCGTAAAGCATCCGCGAAGCACAATGGACTAAATAGAGCTTCTTCTTGGCGCGTGTGACCGCCACATAAGCAAGCCGACGCTCCTCCTCAATTTCAGCCTCACTCTCCATACTCCGCATGGACGGGAACAGATTTTCTTCCATACCCGCCACAAAAACCACGGGGAATTCCAACCCCTTTGCCGCATGAATCGTCATCAGCGAAACCGAGTCCGGATTCGTCTCCAGGCTGTCAATATCCGTGTACAGTGAAATTTCTTCCAAAAATCCTGACAAACTCGGCTCCTCAGCGTTTTCCGTGTATTCCGCCATGGTGGATTTCAGTTCCTGAATGTTATCCAACCGTGCCAGTCCCTCGTCCCCAGCTGCCTGTAACATTCTGCTGTACCCGGATGCCGTCAAAATCCTGTCGAGTAATTCATCCAACGGCAGTTCTTCAGAAAGCGCCGTCAGCCGGTCAAACATCGCCGCAACCTCTTTAAGCGCCTTGGATTTCTTTGCAATCGGTGCCATCTCATCGGACTTGCGCATGATTGCAATGGGGGTTTCGCCAAGATCGCTTGCAATCTGCTCCAGTGCCGCCACAGTTGCATCCCCCAGCCCGCGTTTTGGCTCGTTAATCACGCGCCGCAGCCGCAGCACATCCGCGTTGTTATTGATCACAGCCAAATAGCTGAGTATATCTTTAATTTCCTTGCGGTCATAGAACTTCAACCCGCCGTAAATCCGGTATGGCACCCCCGCGCCAATCAATGCCTGTTCCAGTGAATTAGACTGCGCATTCGTGCGGTACAGTACGGCGCAATCGCCGTAAGCCCCGCCCCCGCCAACGTGTTCCTGTACGGTGTCGGCAATAAAACGCGCCTCACCGCGCTCATTGGCAGCCTTGTATACGGTGATTTTCTCCCCCGCGCCGCCGGCGCTCCAAAGCGTCTTGCCCTTTCTGCCTCGGTTGTTGGCAATCAGCCCGTTCGCACCGGAAAGAATATTTTGCGTGGAACGGTAATTCTGTTCCAACCGAATGGTCGTGCATCCCGCAAACTGCTTTTCAAAAGAAAGAATATTCTCAATCGTCGCCCCGCGGAATTTATAAATGCTCTGGTCGTCGTCGCCCACCACGCACAAATTCCCCCGCGCGCCCGTCAGCAGCGAAACCAACTTGTACTGTGCCACGTTGGTATCCTGATATTCGTCCACCACTATGTATTTGTAAAGGTTCTGATAATGCCGGCGCACGTCCTCATTTTCATCCAGCAAGCGCACCGTGTGGCAAATAATATCGTCGAAATCCATCGCGTTGGCAGCTTTCAGCTTGTTCTGATACAGCCGGTACAGCCGGGCAATCACCAGCGTGCGGTAATCCCCTGCCGCATCTGCCTCCGCCTGCGCCGGCGGAATCATTTTGTCCTTGCGGCGGGAAATCTCCGTCAGCACCATGCGCGGCGGAAACATCTTTTCGGAAATATCCAAATCGTTCAAACAGGTTTTAATCAGCCGTTGGGAATCGTCCGAATCATAAATCGTAAAGCTGTTTGTGAATCCAATCTGTTCGCATTCGCGGCGCAAAATCCGCACACATGCGGAATGGAATGTCGCTGCGGTAATCCCGCTGCCGTCCTCGCCCAACATAGCAGCAAGACGTTCTTTCAGTTCATTTGCGGCTTTATTGGTAAAGGTAATCGCCAAAATATTCCACGGCTTAACACATTCATACGCGACAATGTCACGCAGCTTTTGCGCATCGGTTTGCGTGCCGGCAAGATAATCTTCCAAAAACGCAATGTCCTCCGCGCCGAACGCGCCGTAGCTTTCGTCGCTGTGAAAGGCTTTCCCGAAAAAAATCATATTGGCAATGCGATTCACCAGCACCGTGGTTTTACCGCTGCCCGCCCCCGCAAGGATCAGCACAGCGCCCTCGGTCTGAAACACGGCCTTCTGCTGCTGTTCGTTCAAATTCCGAAAATAATGCGCCAAGGCTTTTTTTCGAAGTACCAGTTCGTTATTTTGTAATTTCATGTAAAGGCTGTCCCCCAAATGATACGGTTATTCCGGCAAGAATTTTTACCGGCATTGATTATTATAGCACAAATCGGGCGTGAAGAAAAGTCTTTTCCCAAATTATCTTTTCGGCAAAAATTTTTTTGAAAACCACTGGTAATTCTGTGCATAATATTGTATAATGAATTTACCAACTATTTTATTTGCAACAAAGGAACGGGGTATTTCATGAAACTCAACACCAACAAGCGCTACAACACGATTGCGTTCTATGCCGTAATTGTGATTGCCGTCAGCCTGCTGATGATTATCGCCGTGTTTAAATTCGGCAACATTTTGGACATTGTCCACAAGTTTTTCTCCGTGCTTTCGCCGGTCATCTGGGGACTGGTCATCGCATTTCTGCTCAATCCCATCATGGTCAAAACCGAAAAACTCATGCGCCGCTACGTCTTCAAAAAAAACACGCACCCAATGCTGTTGCGGGCATTTGCCCTTGTCATCTGCGCGGTGGTTTTTCTGCTGTTCTGCGCTGGCACCTTCGCCGTGGTCATTCCGGAAATTTTCAACAGCTTAAACGATATTTTCAGCAATATCAGCAAGCTTTTCTCCCAACTGCAAAACTGGATTAGCAAGCTGTTTAAAAATAACCAGCAGCTCTACGATTATGCCATGAAACAGCTTTCGGATTTCGCCAAGGATACCGACACGCTGATTACCCGCGTGCAGCCGATTGTTACCAATATTCTTTCCGGCGCATGGTCGTTTTTAAATTTCCTGACGGATTTTCTCGTGGGCTTTATCATTTCCATGTATGTCCTTGCCGCCAAGGAAAAAATGCTCGCACAAAGCAAGAAATTTCTCTTTGCCGTCTTTCGGAAAAACGCCTGCAAAACCATTTTTTCCATCGGCAATCAGTGCAACACTGTATTTTCGAATTTCGTGGTCGGCAGGTTAATTGAATGCTTCATCGTCGGACTGATGACTTTTATCGGGATGTCCATCCTAAAGATGCCCTACGCAGTCATGATCTCCGTTTTGGTCGCCATTACGGACATTATCCCGTTCTTCGGACCGTTCCTCGGTGCCATTCCCTCCGCGCTGCTTTTGCTCATGGTGGACGGCAAATACGTCCTTCCCTTTGCGATTATGATGTTGATTATCCAGCAGGTGGACGGCAATCTCATCAGCCCAAAAATCCTCGGAGAATCCACCGGTCTGCCCCCGTTCTGGGTATTGGTTTCGCTGTTTGTCGGCGGCGGACTGTTCGGTGTAGTAGGGATGATTCTCTGCGTGCCAACCTTTGCAATTCTCTATGATCTCGTCCGCACCGGCGTGGAAAGCCGGCTGAAAAAGCGCAATTTTCCCACGCAAACGCAGGAGTACTACGCACCGGCAGAGAAATATTATTCCCCGCCGCCCTATACCAAGCCCCTCTCCGCAGATGAACTCCAAAACGTCCCCATTCCTCCCGCCGAAACCGTCAATCAGGCGACAAAAAAATAAAAGAATCCTGCAACGCCCTGCTGTGTTTTTCACAACAGGGCGCTTTTCAATGCAATTCTTTTGAATGCCTCGCAAGAAAACGTTTCCGCAAATACCCCTTGCAAAACACTTACTAATGTGATATGATATTAGTATAAAGATCATCCGGAATGGAGGAATCCCAATGAAAATATCCACAAAAGGCCGTTACGCCCTCCGCATGATGCTGGATTTGGCGGAAAACCAAAAGGACGGCTTTGTTTCGCTCAAAGAAATCGCCGACCGACAGAATATTTCAAAAAAATATCTGGAACAAATTATTCCCATGCTGAATCAGTCCGATATCCTGCGTGCAAACCGTGGTTATCAGGGCGGATACCGGCTTGCCAAATCGCCGGACAAGTATACCGTGGGTGAAATTCTGCGGATTACCGAAGGCAGTCTTGCGCCGGTTGCTTGCCTGGAACACGACCCCGTGGAATGTGCCCGCAGTGAAAATTGCCTCACCCTGCCCGTCTGGCAAGGACTGTACCGCGTCATCCACGAGTACCTGGACAGCATTACCCTGCAAGATATCCTAGACCGCCAGCACGAACACGAAACCAACGATTATGTTATATAAAAAGCGGCGCAGGAACATTCAGAGTTCCCGCGCCGTAAAAAAATCAAATATTTTTTTCTTAGTTGCACAAAAACGTGCAACTTTTTTCGTTTATTCGCTGAACATAGGGGTGGAAAGATACCGTTCACCGGTATCGGGGAGAACCGCCACAATGATTTTTCCCTTGTTTTCCGGACGTTTGGCTAGCTGTGCCGCTGCCCAAACTGCCGCACCGGAGGAAATGCCTACCAGTAAACCTTCCTGCCGCGCAAGGTTGCGTCCCGTGGTAAAAGCATCCTCATTTTCAACAGGAAGAATCTCGTCATACACTTCCGTGTCCAGCGTATCGGGAACAAATCCCGCGCCAATGCCTTGGATTTTGTGCGGGCCGGCAGTTCCCTTAGAAAGCACCGGCGAACCGGCAGGCTCCACGGCAACGACTTTCACAGCCGGATTTTTGCTTTTTAAAAACTTGCCCGTGCCGGAAAGCGTACCGCCCGTACCCACACCGGAAACCAAAATATCCACCTTGCCGTCCGTGTCCGCCCAAATTTCCGGACCGGTTGTAGCAAAATGCACCGCCGGATTCGCCGGATTCACAAACTGTCCGGGAATAAAACTGTGCGGAGTGCTGTCCGCAAGCTCCTGTGCCTTAGCGATTGCACCCTTCATGCCCTTTGCGCCGTCCGTCAGCACCAGCTCCGCGCCGTATGCTTTCAACAAATTCCGGCGCTCCACGCTCATGGTTTCCGGCATGGTCAGCACCACGCGGTACCCGCGAGAAGATGCCACAGCCGCCAATCCAATTCCCGTGTTGCCGCTGGTCGGCTCAATGATAACCGAATCCGGATGCAGCAGGCCTTTCTGCTCGGCATCCTCAATCATTGCCTTGGCAATCCGATCTTTCACACTGCCCGCCGGATTAAAATACTCCAGCTTCGCAAGCACTGTTGCTTCCAGTCCCTCCTGTGCAATCAGCCTGTTCAGCTTCAAAAGCGGGGTTTTCCCAATCAAATCCGTTATCTGCTCATAAATTTTCATTACAAAACGCTCCTTTACTCCCATTTTTCATAGTGTTACTTGTTTTTTGACGAATCATACATCGAAAATCACTGTGTAACCACTGCATAGAAATGCCCCCTTGTACATCTCCTATATGATTTATAGGTATTGTACCACGGTGCTCGCGTTTTGTCAAGAGGAAATTTTATTTTTTTACGAAAGTTCAACGATTTTATTGCCCTGCAGCTTTAATTCCTCGTCGTGTGTCACCAAAACGACGGTTTTTCCATCGCTGTTGAGTTTTTTGAGAATCTCCATTACCGCACGGGCATTTCCCTTATCCAGCGAACCTGTCGGCTCATCCGCGAGAATCAGGCTGCATTGCTTGACCATCAGCCGCGCCAGAGCAAGCCGCTGCTGTTCTCCGCCGGAAAGCGTGTAGACCTTTGCGGTTTCTTTTCCTGAAAGCCCCACCGCCTCTAATGCCTGCGCGGGTGAAGTCTTGCTCCGGCAGCCGGCTTTTACAATTTCTAAGTTCTGCAAAACGGTTTTGTTCTCCATTAAGGCGAAGTTTTGAAACAGAAAGCCCACCGTACCACGGTAAAATTTCAGCAAATTCTTACGTTTGCGAATATCCATCCCATCCACAAGAATCTGCCCCTCGGAAAACCGTTCCAACCCGCCAATCATGTTCAGTAAAGTGGTTTTTCCGCAGCCACTAACACCGGAAAACACCACGAATTCACCGTCTTCAATCTCAGTGCTTAATCCGGAAAACAATACCCTGTCCCCGAATTTTTTGGTTACATTCTGGATTTGAATCATCAGATTGCGCCTCCTTTGAGAATTTTCGTAATGCGGGCGTGTTCCACCCGTGCAACATACGCAAGTGTTATGACAATTTCTGCGGCAAGCAAAAACGCCCCCATGAGCAATGGCAGGAATATAGGAACATCATCCAGCCGCAGAACCCGAATCACCACAAGTGCAATGCCCGTTCCCGCTGTGTACAGGACGAATGCTTTGGCAATCAACACTTGATATCGTTCGGTAAGCGAATACCCCATCGTGCGTTTCAAACAATATTCAAACGAATGCAGGGAGAAATCCAGCTTGACCAGCGTGAAAATAATCAGCGTACCCACCATCAGCATCAACACCAAAACCGCCGCCGAGGAGACCAACAGCGCCCGCACAAGGAACCAATAATGTTCAAACTGTGCACGAACTGT
>DBRO01000036.1:0-125 GCA_002306005.1 Ruminococcus sp. UBA1366
CTGATGTAAATCACTTCCGGACTGAGCGGCTCCAAGCCCTTTGTTTTGTGGATATGCTCCACAAAATGCCGGATGCCCCCCTCGTAATGCAGGGTTTCCGACTGGATTTCATCCGGATTGCGCTT
>DBRO01000036.1:177-302 GCA_002306005.1 Ruminococcus sp. UBA1366
TCATAATCATACACGGTGGTTTCAAAAATCTGCGGATCGGCTTTAAAAGTAACCATTGTTCCGGTGCGTTCTGTTGTACCAATAATTTTTAGTTCTTCTGTATAATTTCCGCGGTCAAAATGCTG
>DBRO01000036.1:368-2538 GCA_002306005.1 Ruminococcus sp. UBA1366
GACGGTATAGACTACCGTCGCCGCGGAAATTCTTTCCGTTGGATGAATACCCGTTGGAATACCTCGCCCATCATCAGATACCCGCACAATTTCTCCCGGTAAAAGCTCTACATCAATCTGCGTGCAGTATCCCGCCAGCGCTTCATCAATCGAGTTGTCTACAATTTCATACACAAGATGATGCAGTCCCCGCGGGCCGGTCGAACCAATGTACATGCCCGGACGCTTCCGGACAGCCTCCAATCCCTCCAGCACTTGTATCTGATTTTCATCATAACTGTTCGAGCTGTCTATCCGCGATACTGCCAGCTCGTCCGCATCCTGAATTCCTGTGTTTTCTGTGCTATCCAAAATAGTACCTCCTGCTTTTTTATTTTAACTCAGTAAGGGGGCTCTGCCCCCTTAAACCCCCGTTTAAGGGTCTGCGACCCTTAAAAATCCCATTATTGAGGGTTATAAATGTTGACATTCTACAAAAATTGAAATTTACTTATCTTTTGATATGCTCTGCAAAAAAATAATGTGATAAGAACTATCAAAGTAACAAATTTATAACTTATAAAAGTAAGATTTCTAATACAATAAACCCAAAATAATAGGTTTGTAAAGGGCTGTCAACGCCTTGCGGTTTTGGGAACTCGTAGAGTTCCCACGCCCCCTTACACATACCTTACATCATATGAAACCGTTTTGCCAAAGTACGCACAGCAATATTGGTGATATAGACGATTTCGGTAAAATCCTCATCAAAGGTAACAAGAAAGGACTTCGGCATTTGATAGGAAACGTTGCGAACGCGCCCTTGTTTTTCCGCATGGGCAAGAAAAGCTTTGGTGTCCTTCGAAATCGAGGTGTTTTCCAAATCGAACACACCGATGAGGTATTTTGTTTGCACCACCACATCATTTCCCAGATGAAGAAACATTGCCTGCTCCCTTCGCTTGTTTTATCTAATTTTAGTATAGCAAACCCCGTATGTCGGAACAAAGCGTTTTTGCTATTATTGGGGAAATTCGCCCTTTGTTTGGGTTAGTCTGCCGTTTTCCATATAAAAGAACCTGCCTTGTCGGGAAAGCTCCAGCGTACAGCTTTTCGAAAAATAACCGGAACCAATATCACAGCAAGTAATAAACACCTGCATGGCATGAATTTTATCCAGTACAAATTCCTGCCGTGTGTAATCCAACTCGCTGAGAACATCGTCCAATAAAATCACAGGTGCATCTGCATTTTCCTCCGTGAGAATATAGGCCTGCGCCAATTTTAAAACCAGCGCCGCGGACCGTTTTTGCCCCTGTGAACCAAAATCCCGCACGGAAAGTCCGTTGATTTTCATTAAGATATCATCCCGATGCACGCCCAGCGTCGTAAAACCCAGCCGGATATCCTCCTGTCGTGCGTGTTTTAACGCCTCCAAATATTCCAACGCCAGCACCTCGGTAACTTTGATACAAACATCTGGATTTTCAAATACCGTGGAGGCATAGGCTAGCGAAAGCACCTCTCTGCCGCTGGAGATTTCTCCGTACAGCTTTGCGGCAAACTTGCCTATTTTTTGCACAAACGCCGCCCGCAAGCCGGTGATATATACACCCAGTTTTGCCGCCTGCACGTCCCAAATGTCCAAATCCTCCGGTTTTGCGCCGCCCGCCGCGATGGTTTTCAGCAAAGCATTGCGCTGTAAAATCAACGTATCGTACTTCGCAATAATTCCCGCATAGGAGGTTTTGATCTGCGACACGCACAAGTCGGTAAAATTCCGGCGAATCTCCGGAACACCGCGTGCAAGCTCCATATCCTCCGGGGTAAACACCACCGCAGAAAACTGCCCGAACAGCTCTGACGGTGCTTTTANNCGCTGTTGATCCGTAAACCGAATGCCAAACTCGGCAAAATCCGCGTCCAGCGCAAGATAATCCTTATGCTGGCGAAAACTTTTTGCGCCCGTGCAAAGCCAGATGGATTCCAACAGATTGGTTTTTCCCTGCGCGTTCCTGCCATAAATCACATTTAAGCGCGCATCGGGTTCCAGGGTAATTTCTTTTAAATTGCGAAACCCGTTTGCATATATCGACTCAAGCTTCATGAAAAACCTGAATCTCCGTGTTGCTTTCTGAAATCAAAACTTTATCGCCTGCGCGGATTTTCTTCCCGCGCATGGTACAGACTT
>DBRO01000036.1:2577-2747 GCA_002306005.1 Ruminococcus sp. UBA1366
TCCGTCCGGATTGTGATTTTTTCTACATCAGTCATATTCTATTCCGCCTTTAATTTCACCGGCAGCACCAGATAAACAAAAGAATCGCCGTTTACCGGTACAATTTTCATTGGCAGCAAGCTGCCATCCAACATGAACTTCACCCGATCACTGTGGACGGCTCGGAGCGC
>DBRO01000036.1:2759-9061 GCA_002306005.1 Ruminococcus sp. UBA1366
CCGTACATGGTCGAACAACTGACGTTCAGCTTACCGTCATGGAACACGCATTTTATCGGCGAGCTGATTTTTTCGTTAATCAGCAAGGAAGCACGCTCCAGACAGCTGATCATAGCTTTTACATCTACAACCACTTCCGTTCCGCTATGCTCGGGAATCGCGCTGCGGTACGGATGAAAAGCACCCTCCAGCAATCTGGTATAAACCAAATAACCGGAAAAATCAAATATCGCGTGCTTGCTGGAAATTTGAATATTACAAAGCTCTGTGTCCTCATCTTTCAGCATCCGGGCAATTTCCTGCAGCGTTTTTGCCGGCACAACAAATTTCATATTGGTATCGCTTTTTACCGGTTCGCTGCGCACGGCAAGCCGATGACCATCCAGCGCCACAAGATTGAGCTTGCCGTTGATCAGTTCAAACAGTTCGCCCTTCAGCACCGGTTTGATATCGTCCTGCGAAACAGAAAAAACACTTTCCAGAATCATGGAACGCAGCATTCCTTGCGTCATCATCAAATGCTGATCCATGTTTTCTAAAGGAAGTTCCGGATAATCCTCCGCCGGTGTACTGGAAATGTGATATTCCGTCCGGGAACCGGAAATTTCTACTTGATAATTGTCTTCTACTTTTAACAGCACGGTGCCTTCCGGCATTTTACGGATCAGTTCCCCAAAAAGCTTTGCGTTGACAACAATTTGTCCGGCATCGTTGCTCTCTACGTCCAGATAGGTACGGATGCCAATTTCTAAATCATAACCGGTCAACTCTAACCGGTTTTCTTTTAAGCGCAGCAGGATCCCTTCCAGCGAGGCGTGCGGAGAACGTTCCGACACAGCTTTGGAAACATTGGCTGCTGCTTCACTCAAACTATTTTTTTCGCAGCGAAATTGAAATAACATGATTTTTATCTCCCTTGAATTGTATATGCAAGAATGCAATGAAATTGAAACCGGAAACAGTCCGGTTGTGTTTGAAAAAAAAGCGTGCGGCGGGTGTGCTGTGTATAAAAATAAAGAAAGAAAAGAAGAAAACAAAATAGTAGCAGTAGTAGTGTGTGTTGAAAACATGGAAAACACCCGCATTTGCCCATAGGACCGCGCACGCAGCGGCAACAAATTTTCAAGAACCGCCCAACCGGTTTAAACAGGAAAATAATAGGCGGTTGGAAAACGCGTGCAACTTTTGAAAGCCTTTGGTTTGATGTTGATTTTTTTGTGGAATAAAATTTTCGCGGGGCAGAAATTCAACAAAATATTGAACAACGGCTTTTGAAAAAAAACCTACCGCGTATGTGTAATTTCATTTTTCCCCGTGAAAACAGGCGCTTTGGCGGTTCTGAAAATTTCAGAAATGTTGAAAACTCTGTTGGAAATGTTGATAAGTCCGTTATTTTTCCCTCACAAGCATCGAAAACGCTTGTTTTTGATAGAAAATCTTTATCAGAGGATCGTTGCCTTACTCCACTAATTTTCTTTTAGATTTTTCATAATATCGTCCACAGTTTCTTTTAAGTCGGTATTTTTTTTGAGCAGGACGGTGATATCCTGATAGCTGGTTGTCATGGTGGAGTGATTGCGGTTGAGTTCCTTGCCGATTTCGATATAGGTCATATTTTTAATTTCCCGAAAGAGATAAATTGCAATTTTGCGAGCCAGAGAAACCGGTGCATTGCGATTGGCACTGCGGATTTCCTCCGGAGAAACATTGAAGGCATTTGCCACATCGTTGAGAATTCGATCCACGGTGATTTCCGCCTGCTGAGAGTTGAGAATTTCTTTAATTACGCGCTGTGCCATGGAAATAGAAGGCGTTTCGCTGGTGTAGATCGTCAGCGCTTTCATTTTGTTGACCGCGCCCTCTAACTGCCGAATGTTGATTTTCAGTTTTTCGGCAATAATCCGTGCCACAGGATCAGAGAGGTTCAGATCCAGTTTTTCTGCCTTGCGCTTGACGATTGCCATGCGCGTTTCAAAATCCGGCGGCTGGACATCCACCTGCACGCCCAGCACAAAGCGGGATTTAATCCGGTTTTCCAGCTTGGCAATTTTAGAGGGCTGGATATCCGAGGTCAGTACAATCTGCTTACCGCGGTTGTATAGCTCGTTAAACGTATGGAAAAATTCCTCCTGCGTGGAATCTTTGCCTGCGATAAACTGCACATCATCCATGAGCAGGAAGTCCACGCCGCGGTATTTTTCGTGAAAGCTGGCGCGGTTGTTGCTGCCGATGGCTTTGATTAATTCGTTGGTGAAATTTTCGCCCGTGGTGTAAATGACTTTGGCTTCTTTATTTTTCTTGGTTACTTCATACTCAATTGCTTTGAGCAGGTGGGTTTTTCCCAAGCCGGAATCCCCGTAGATAAACAGCGGGTTAAATACATCGCGTGTTTGGGCGGGATGTGTCTCTGTCTTTCCCGCAACCGCACAGCAGAATGCATAGGCAAGCTCGGTTGATTTGCCCTTGATGAAGTTATCAAACGTAAGTTCGGATTTTTGAACCATGCGTTTGTCTTCGGAATGATCTGTCAAAATTTCATGAATACGCTCTTCTTTTTCCTGTTCGTCTTCCACGCTGATGTTGATTTCCACCGGAAACCCGAGAATTTCTTCAAATCCACGTTTTAAGATGTCTTCGTAAACTTCCATGGATGTCCGGCGAATAAACTCGCTGGAGGCAGTAAGATATGCGGTCCCGTTCTCTAACTTTAGGGGACGCAGCGGCCTGATCCATTTATTATAGCCGATTTCGCTGACACCGGAATCAGATAGGCAAAATTTCTTTACATTTTCAAATACTTCTGAAAATGATTCCATTTGCATGACCGTCCTTTCATTGGTCGAAAGTGAATGAATGCAGCAGCATTTTGCGGTTGAAAATAGATTGAAAAAACCATGCAAAAGCGGAAATTTGGTGCTTTTGATCAGTAGTTTTTATAAAAATTGATGCTGGAATGTGTAGAAATAACCGTTTGCTGCTACTGGTTGTTTTTTACAGAATAATCCGGCGCGCGGCGAAGAAATCCCGATAAAAAAAGCTTCTTTGCCACGCGCTTTACAATCTGTATCACGAAAGAGTGCCACGTTTTTCTCCTACTTTTAGTATAACATATTTTCTTGAAGATTTCAAGTCTAAGTCGCAAAAACTGTATATATTAATCATAGTATCATGGAAATGCTGTGGAAAAAGCAGAATTTCTCATCCAAAAATCAGATTCAGCAGGTTAAATATAAAAAAATTATGAACGCTATTGACAAGAAGACAGGAAATACTATATAATGATAACTTGCAGGGGTTTGTTTTGGAAGAAAGAAAAATACTGAAAATATGCCAAAGCAAAAATGCTTGCTGTTTTACAAGAACAAAAATAGTTCCAGAAAGAAAAGAGCATCTTTTAGCAATCAGTGATACATCCCGCGGTTTGCGAACAACGGAAGGAGGATACAGAAAATGAAAAGAACATACCAGCCGAAGAAACTGCAAAGAAAAAAGGTTCACGGCTTTATGGCGAGAATGTCCACCAGAAACGGCAGAAAGGTTCTTGCCAGAAGAAGATCAAAGGGCAGAGCAAGACTCAGCTATTGATTTTTTTTGCAAGAAAAGGATTCCCAGGTACTACTGAATCTTCTATACGCCTTGGGTTTTGCCGAAAAGCGTTTGTAAAAAACGGCTTTTTGCTGCCTTGCGACCACCCTATACCAAGAATTCGGCGTCCGGCTGTTCCGGAAAAATGCTGGCTGGTATGTAGTGTGGTCTTATTTTTTAGAAAAACAAGTTTGTTATGAGCACAACGGACGGGCGTTAGGTGGTTTTTACTTGCTGTTTACAGAAATCATGAAGAATAATAAGGATTTTTCCCGGGCATTTAAAAAGGGCAGGTATGTTGCTTGCCGGGAAGTGGTTTGTTATTTTGTGAAAAATAAGCTGCCTTGCAACCGGCTTGGCATTACGGCGGGGAAAAAAATCGGCGGTGCGGTACAGCGAAATCGTGCAAAGCGGGTGATTCGTGCAGCATACCGGCTGCGGGAACAGGAATTTCCCATTGGTTATGATTTGGTTGTTGTTGCACGCGCGGAGCTTTTGAACGCAAAAACGCAGGATTTGGAAGAATTTTTTCACCGGCGTTTGATTGCGGAAATCAATAAGCAGGCAAGTTTGCCGGACAAGCAAGTCCGTGGAAAGAAAGTAAAATGAGCTATATTGGCAGGTTTCTGATCTGGATTTACCAGAAACTGATTAGTCCGTTGAAACCGGCAACCTGCCGGTACTATCCGACTTGTTCGCACTATGCGGCGGAAGCGTTAAAAAAGCACGGGTTTATTTTGGGCAGTTTGCTGGCAATCAGTCGGGTGCTGCGGTGCAATCCGTGGAGCCGCGGCGGGGTGGATTATGTTCCGGACCGATTTCGGGATGGGTTTTTTAAGAAAAATCCGCACAAGCCGGAGAATTAAGAATTAGATTTGCACAAAAGAAAGGATTACATTGCATGGGATTTTTCAGAGTCACAGCGATACCATTGGGTTATTTGATGAAGCTGTGTTACTATTTGATACAGAACTACGCAATCGCGCTGATTGTGTTCACCTTCATCATCCGGTTAATCCTGTTTCCGATTAATATTAAACAGCAAAAGAGTACGGCGAAAATGCAGAAGTTTGCGCCGGAAATGGAAAAGCTGAAAAAGAAATATGGCAAGGATAAGGATAAGCTCAACGAGGCAACCGTGAAATTCTATGCGGAAAATGGCATTAGTCCGACTTCGAGTTGTTTGCCGATGTTAATTCTGATGCTGATTTTGATGTCTATGATCGAGGTTATTTATGCACCGTTGACGTATGTTTCGTCGCTTTCGGATACGGAAATCGACAAGGCAACCACGCGGGTGGAAAGCTTAATGACCTTCAGCCATGAACTGAGCGATGCGGGGATTACGTTCAATGAGCTGTATGAAGATGAAGTTACCGATGCCGACAAGGCAGAGGAGCAGATTCAGGCTTATTTAGAAAACAATAAGGGCGATTTTGAAGACACGCTGGATTTATCTTCTACCGAGCTGAGCGGCGTGATTGAAAATATGCTTTCTTACAAGGATACCGATCCGTTGGATGTGTATTTTAACGATTCAAAGCGGGTTTCTACCAAGCTGGAAAATCGAAAAGAATTAATTTTGATGAACATGGTGCAGGAAGATGGTTTCGGCGGCGTGTTTGATGAAAATACGGACAATGTAATTTCAGAATTTCACTATGAGATTTTTGGACAAAACTTAGGTCAATATCCAAAAATGTGGACAATCCTGATGATTGTGCCGATTCTATCGTTTTTGGCACAGCTGGCGTCCACGATTGTTTCCATGCACTACATGAGAAAAAACAACGCGGCGGCGGCAAGCAATCCGATGATGAAGAACATGAACCTAATGATGTACGTCATGCCGGTGTTCTCGCTGGTGATTGCATTCCAGTTCCCGATGGGACTGGGTATTTATTGGACGATTTCTGCGCTGTTGGGCTTGGTGCAGACCATTGCGGTGAACAAAATATACACGCCGGCGTATGTGGATAAATTGGTCGAAAAGGAAATTTCTCAGCACAAGGAACGCAGCAAGACGAAAAAGACCTTCATGCAAAAAGCGTTGGAGGCAAGTATGGAAACCAAACAGGGCGGTGCGGAAGCTTCTGAAACGGCGGACGGAGATGACGACGCGGAGGAAGACGAGGAAGATATTGACGAAAGTAAGCTTTCTAAACGCGAGCGTAATGAACTGAACCGGAAACGGCTCAACGAAGCACGGCGGAGAATGGCTGAAAAATATGGGGATGAATATTTTGAAGATTAGCAGGACGTAGTTCTGCTGGGGAAGGGAGCATGAAAATGACCGGAATATTTACTGCGAAAACACTGGACGAAGCCAAAGAGTTGGCGGCAAAGGAATTCGGCGCGGAGATTTCTGCAATTACGTTTACTGTTTTGGAAGAACCTAAGAAAACCTTGTTTGGAAAGACAAAGGGAGAGGCGCGCGTTCAGGCGGATTACACCGAAACAAAGGACAAAGTGGCAGCGCGCTATATTTTAAGCGTTTTGCAAAGCATGGGTGTTGAAAATGCCGCGGTACAGATTGGCGAGATGGAAAACGGTGCGATGCTCAATCTCAGTGGGGACGGGCTCGCGGATCTCATCGGCAAAAAGGGCGAACTGCTGGATTCTCTGCAATATCTGGCTTCCTTAATCTGCAACCGCGTGGACAAAGAATATTTCCGCATTGCTACGGATTGTGATGGTTTCCGCGAACGTCGCAAAGC
>DBRO01000036.1:9181-12826 GCA_002306005.1 Ruminococcus sp. UBA1366
GCGCACGGATAAGGGTAATAATTTTAAAGGCGGACAGGGCGGCGGACGCGGCAAACCGCGGGATAATCGCCGGAGAGATACGAGAAAACCAAAGGCGTTTGATATAAAAACGTCGTTTGAGAAAGATTATAAAAAGCCAAAGCCGGAGGACGATTTGCCGGCAGGAGATTTGTATTCGAAAATTGAATTTTAACCGTGTTGTGGATTTTTAGCAAACGGTTACGGATAGAAACCGGTTCTGAGCAGAGACAGCGGGCAAGGTGCGCCGGCTGCTCTGCTTTTTGTTTATGGGAGGATCTATGAGTACAATTTGTGCGGTGAGTACGCCGCTTGCTTCCGGTGCGCTTTCGGTGATCCGAATGTCAGGTGAGCAGTCGTTGGAGATTGCTGCAAACATTTTTGTGCCGTTTGGAAAGAAAAGCATTCCAGAGATGCCCGGGCACACCTGTGCTTATGGGCGAATTTGTGACGGTGGCAGGGTGCTGGATGATGTTTTAGTCACGGTTTTCCGCGCGCCGGCAAGTTATACCGGCGAGGACACGGTGGAAATCAGCTGTCACGGCGGTATTTACATTACCAATCAAATTCTGCGGCTTTGCATTGCAAAGGGTGCACAGCCTGCACAGGCGGGGGAATTCACCAAACGTGCAATGCTGAACGGTAAGCTGGATTTAACGCAGGCAGAAGCGGTTATGGAAATGATTACCGCACAAGGAGAGCAAGCGCTGTCCAGCGCAGTGCAGATGCGCGGCGGAGCTTTGGCGAAAAAAATTCACGCGGTACAGGATGGATTGACCCAGATGCTTTCCGGCTTAGCGGCGTGGGTGGATTTTCCCGAGGAGGATTTACCGGAGGCAGAGCCAGAGAGGTTAGCCGAGCAAATTTCCATTTTGAATAAACAACTTCGGGAGATTCTTGCAGATTATGATGGCGGGCGGTACTACCGAGAGGGTGTTGCCACAGCGATTGTGGGGCGTCCCAATGTGGGAAAAAGCACGCTGATGAATTTGCTGCTGGGATATGAGCGTTCCATTGTAACCGATATTGCCGGCACCACGCGGGATGTGATTGAAGAATCCGCAAAAATTGGCGGAGTGGTTTTACGCCTTGCAGATACAGCAGGCTTACGGGATACCACGGATACGGTGGAAAAAATAGGGGTATCTAAAGCGCGTGCACAGTTGGCAGAATCCGAACTGGTACTGGCGGTTTTTGATACGGCGGAGTCGCTCACCGAAGAGGATTTTGCTTTGCTTTCCGAAATACAAGGCAAGAAGAGCATTGGAATTTTGAACAAATCTGACCTGCCGCGGATGCTTTCTCTTGCGGATGAAAACCAGATTTGCAACACTTGTACCGAAGTGGTGGAGATTTCCGCAAAGAACGAGTTGGGAAAGAAAGAATTGGATCACGCGGTTGTGCGGGTTTTGGATTTGCAGCGGTATGACGGTGCGGCAGTTTTTGTAAACGAGCGGCAAAAGGCTTGTTTGGAGAAAGCGCTTGGTTATTTTCAAGATGCTAAGGCTGCGCTTGATTTTGGACAGACACTGGATGCGGTAACCGTCACTTTGGAGGGCGCTTTGCAAAGCTTGCTGGAATTAACGGGCGATGTGGTGTCGGACAAGGTAGTGGCGGGTGTTTTCGCAAAATTTTGTGTCGGGAAATAATGTTCCACGTGAAACATTGGAAAGATGGTTGCAATGGAGTATAGTTTAGATGCGTTTGATGTTGCGGTGGTGGGTGCCGGTCACGCGGGATGCGAGGCGGCGCTTGCTGCGGCACGTTTAGGAAAAAAGACCGTACTGTTTACGCTTACCCTGGATGCGTTAGCAAATATGCCATGTAATCCTTCGATTGGCGGCACGGCAAAGGGGCATTTGGTGCGGGAAATCGATGCGCTTGGCGGGGAGATGAGCAAGGCAGCGGATGCGACGTTTCTGCAAAGTCGTATGCTCAATCGCGGAAAAGGGCCGGCAGTTCACAGCTTACGGGTACAGTCCGACCGGGTACAATATCATTTATATATGAAACGGGCAATTGAAAAACAGGAGAATCTCTACCTCCGTCAGGCTGAAATTGTGGAGGTATTGGTGGAAAACGGCGCAGTGTGCGGAGTCCGTACAAAATTGGGTTCTGTATTTGCGGCGCGGACGGTCATTTTGGCGACCGGTACGTATTTAAAGGGAATGATTCATGTCGGGGAGCAATCCTACCCGGGCGGGCCGGATGCTGTGATGCCGGCGGAGGGGCTTTCGCAATCGCTGAAAAACGCGGGACTGACGATTCGCAGGTTTAAAACGGGTACGCCGGCGCGGGTGCATCGGCGGTCGATTGATTTTTCCAAGCTGGAGCGGCAGGAAGGCGACGAGGATATTGTTGCGTTTTCTTTTGAAAACACAGCGAAACTGAAGAATCAAGTTTGTTGTTATATTGCTTACACCAACGAGCAGACACATCGGGTGATTCGGGAGAACATTCACCGTTCCCCATTGTATTCCGGTAGAATTGCCGGTGTGGGTCCGCGGTACTGCCCTTCAATTGAAGATAAAGTAATGCGGTTTCCCGATAAGCCCCGGCACCAAATTTTTGTGGAACCCATGGGGCTTGACACGGATGAAATGTATTTACAAGGCATGTCCAGCTCACTGCCGGAAGACGTACAGTTGGCGTTTTTGCGGACGATTCCCGGTTTGGAACGGGTAGAAATGATGCGGAACGCTTATGCGATTGAGTATGATTGCTGTGATCCGACAGAGCTGTTTGCTTCTTTGGAGACGAAAAAAATCAGCGGCTTATATGGCGCAGGACAATTCAACGGGACTTCCGGTTATGAGGAGGCAGCAGCGCAAGGGCTGGTTGCTGGAATCAACGCAGCGCGCCAATGTGATGGGTTGCAGCCGGTTATTTTTGACCGTGCATCTTCGTATATTGGCACGCTGATTGATGATTTGGTCACAAAGGGTTGCTTGGATCCGTACCGGATGCTGACCAGCCGCAGTGAGTATCGGCTTTTATTGCGGCAGGACAATGCAGACTTGCGGCTGACACCGACTGGCTACGATGTGGGGTTGATTTCCACAGAGCGTTATCAGCAGTTTTTGCGGAAGAAAGTGCTGATCGAACAAGAAACACAGCGGATTGAGCGCGTAAACTTTGCGCCATCGGAAGAATTGAATGCATATCTTGCGGAACAAGGCACGGATGTGCTCACCACGGGTGTGAAATTTGCACATTTGTTAAAGCGGCCGCAGGTTTCCTATCAGGGGTTGGCGGTGTTTGATGAAAATGCACCGGAATTGCCTGCCGATGTGACGGAGCAAGTAGAGCTTTCCATAAAATATGCAGGGTATATTGCCATTGCCATGGAGCAGGCACAATCGATGCGCAAACTGGAATCTAAGCTGTTACCAGTAGGGCAGGATTACACGCAGCTGCGTGGCTTGCGGTTAGAGGCTGCAGAAAAGTTGAATAAATTTCAACCGCTCAATATCGGACAGGCAAGCAGGATTTCCGGGGTGAACCCGGCAGATATTTCTGTGCTGCTCATTTGGTTAGAGCAGCAGAACCGGAGGAAGCATGGATAGGACGGATCAGATCTTGCCGGAGTACGCACGTTGTTGTGAATGGTTTGATTCTATGGGTGTC
>DBRO01000036.1:12895-19495 GCA_002306005.1 Ruminococcus sp. UBA1366
GTTATGCCGTTTCAGTTGGTCGAAATTCCGCAGAATAGTATGTTGTTTGACGTTGGCAGCGGTGCGGGGTTTCCCTCTTGCCCGATGAAAATTTTGCGGCGGGATTTGCAAATGACTTTAATGGATAGCTTGCAGAAGCGAATACGGTTTTTGGAAACGCTTTCAGACAAACTAAATTTGCAGGCGCGATGCGTCCATGGCAGGGCGGAAGAACTTGCCCATCGGGCGGAGTTCCGGGAGCAGGCAGATGTGGTTTGCGCGCGCGCGGTGGCGTATTTGCCAACGCTGTCGGAGTATTGCCTTGGCTTTGTGAGAGTCGGCGGGATATTTTTAGTAATGAAGGGCGAACAGACCGGCGCAGAAATTGCAGATGCACAACGAGCGGTGAAAACTATGGGCGGAGAAATTTCTGCGGTTTTGCCCTATACGTTGCCGGGTATGCCTGAACGTACGGTCATTGTCATTCAAAAGATATCGCATACTCTGCGAAATTACCCGCGGAATAAGGGCGTAATGACAAAAAAGCCTTTGTGAATCTTCGGATTCGCGGGGGTTTTGTCTTAAAATGCGAATTGTTTTTCTGGAAAACGCGAATACTCCATGATATACTTGTAAATGCAGCAAGTATATGTTAAGGAGTGATTCGATGATTCGAATTCAAAAAAATAAATTTTTAAATCGCGTGATGGATGTACATATTGGTGCAATTCGACCAAACCCTCATCAGCCGCGGAAGTATTTTGACACAAACGAACTGACACAGCTTGCAAAAAGTATTGCACAGGATGGAATTTTGCAGCCTTTGACGGTACGTATGTTGGATCAAGGGTATGAGTTGGTTTCCGGTGAGCGACGGTTGAGAGCGGCAAAGTTAGCAGGGCTAAAAAGCGTTCCTTGCATTGTCATTGAACTGACTGAGCGAAATTCTGCCTTGATGGCATTGGTGGAAAATTTGCAGCGAGAAGACCTTGGCTTTTTTGAGGAAGCAGAGGCAATTGAAAATCTAATCCAAATGTTTGGCTTAACGCAGGAGGATGTGGCAATTCGGCTGGGGATGGCGCAATCCACCGTAGCAAACAAATTGCGGCTGCTACGCTTAACGGCGGAAGAACGTGAAATCATTCTTGGATTGCGGCTCACAGAACGGCACGCCAGGGCGCTATTGAAATTACCGGATGCGGCTCAGCGAGAAGAAGTATTGAATAAAATTGCACAGTATGGGTATAACGTGGAGCAAACAGAGCGTTGTGTGGAGGGATTAAAGCAAAAAGACCGTGTACGGGAAAGTTACCGTAGACGTTCAGTAGTGCTCCGAGATGTGAAGTTGTTTATGAACACGGTAAATCATGCTCTAGAGGTGATGCAGCTTGCGGGCGTACAGGCAAGCGCAGAAAAAAGGCAGAACGAAACGTATTTGGAATACACCATAAAGATTCCTTTAGAGGAGGTAACTCGTAAAAAAAGCAAGGTTTAATGTTCCACGTGAAACATTTATGCGCTTTTTTGCAGAAAAATCGCGAAACCCCTTTTCAAACTCGACGGTTCGTGTTATAATAGTTAAGTCATTTTGAATGGCTTAACTATTTTTTTGGAGGGCGCAGAATGGGGCGTATTATTTCCGTTTCTAACCAAAAGGGCGGTGTTGGGAAAACCACAACTGTGATAAATCTTTCTGCCGCCTTAGGTGAACGTAATAAAAAGGTGCTGATTGTTGATTTTGATGCACAAGGAAACACGACAACGAGCCTTGGCGTTAGCAAGAAAAGCATTCGGAATACGGCTTATGAAATGGTAATCGGCGAGTGCCGTGCCGTGGAGGCAATTGTCGCAACGGAATTCAAAGGATTGTCGGTCATTCCTGCGACGAAAAAGTTAGCGGGCGCTGTGGTTGATTTACTGGATATGGAAAACCGGATGCTGCGTTTGAGAAAAGCATTGCAACAGGTGAAGGAGGACTATGATTATATTTTTATTGACAGTCCCCCTTCTTTAGATATGATGACGCTCAATGCGCTGGCAGCAGCGGATTCCGTGATTGTCCCAATCCAGTGTGAATTTCTTTCGCTGGAGGGCTTGGTTGAAATTAAGGATACGATTAAGAGGGTGCAGGACAACGCCAATCCGGCTTTGAAAATCGAAGGAATTCTATTCACCATGTATGTTGCAAGGTATAATTTAACTTCACAAGTGGTTGGGGAAGTCAAAAAGTTCTTTCCAAAGTTGGTGTTTGAAACGGTAATTCCACGGAATATTGCGCTTTCAGAAGCGCCAAGCTTTGGCAAACCCTGTGTTTATTACGACCGGAAAGCAAAGGGAAGCAAGGCGTATGAGGATTTGGCAAAGGAATTGATTCGGCGGGAAAAGAAATCCGGAAAGTAAGGGAGGATGAAAATGGGTAAGTTGAAACTTGGCAAAGGTATGGACGCGTTGTTTTTTGAGAATGATGAGCAGGCAACAAAAGCCTCCTCAGTCCTGCGGCTTTCGCAACTGGAGCCTAATAAAAGCCAGCCGCGGACGGATTTCGACGATGCGGCAATCATGACTTTGGCAGAATCCATTCGTAGGCACGGCGTTTTACAACCGATTCTAGTGCGACCGATTTCCGATGGGTATTACCAGATTGTTGCCGGCGAGCGGCGTTGGCGCGCGGCACGAATTGCCGGGCTGAACGAAGTTCCGGTGCTGATTCGGGAAATGTCCGATTTGGAAACCATGCAGATTGCCTTGATTGAGAACCTCCAACGCGAGGACTTGAACCCTGTCGAGGAAGCGCAGGGCTATCAGAGGCTGATTGACAGTTACGGTATGACACAGGCTCAGGTCGCGGAAGTTGTGGGAAAATCTCGTTCTGCGGTGGCGAACTGCCTGCGGTTGCTCTCGCTGGATACGGTAATTCAGGATGCGCTTCGGAGCGGTGATCTTTCTCCCGGACATGCCAAGGTGCTTGCCGGTGTGGACGATAGTGATTTACGCATTCGTTTGGCGAATCGCATTAGTAATGAAGGACTTTCTGTCCGACAGACGGAGCATTTAGTTTATAGAGAGCTTACACAGCAACCGGAGTTTAACAAGCCGGAAAAGCCGGATCGCTCACGCGTTCGGCATGAAAATTCTATTTTTGCAGAAATTGAGCTTGCGTTGAATGAAAACATCGGGCATCGCGTGAAAATCAACGGCAGAAATGACGGTTCCTCCGTGCTGCAAATTAAGCTGGCAAGTGTGGAGGAGTTGAAAGCGGTTGCTAAAGTGCTGGCAGAGGGAGAAATCGACGTGCAGGCGCAGGAGAGCTAAGCGCGAAATGACGGGAAAAATGTTTCACGTGGAACATTTTGCGCAAATATAGATGAAAACCGAAAGGAAGAATAAACCCATGCTGGACATGAAGTTTCTCAGGGAAAATCCTGAGGCGGTCAAAGAGAACATCAAAAAGAAGTTTCAAGAGGATAAGCTTCCGCTTGTGGACGAGGTGTTGGAACTGGATGTTCAATTCCGTGCCGCAAAAACGCGCTGTGACGATTTGCGAAACCAAAGGAATGTGCTGAGCAAGCAAATCGGCGGACTGATGGCGAAAGGACAGCGCGAGGCAGCGGAGAAAATCAAATCACAAGTCACGGAAATGGCGCAGGAACTTGCCGAGTTGGAGCAGGCGGAAAAGGACTATGCAGAGCAAGTGCGGAAAATCATGCTCGTGATTCCCAATATCATCGACGACGATGTGCCGATTGGCAAGGACGACAGCGAAAATGTGGAAGTTGAGCGCTTCGGGGAACCCGCCTTGCCGGATTTTGAAGTCCCCTACCATGTGGAGATTATGGAGGCGCTGAACGGAATTGATATTGACAGTGCAAGAAAAACCAGCGGCAACGGATTTTACTACCTCACTGGCGACATTGCACGTCTGCATTCTGCGATTTTGAGTTATGCACGGGATTTTATGATTGACAAGGGCTTCACCTATTGCATTCCGCCCTACATGATTCGCAGCGACGTCGTGACGGGCGTGATGAGCTTTGCCGAAATGGAAGGCATGATGTACAAAATTGAGGGCGAGGACTTGTACCTCATTGGCACAAGTGAACACTCCATGATTGGTCGCTTTATTGATACCATTTTGCCAGAGGACAGTCTGCCAAAGACGCTGACAAGCTATTCCCCTTGTTTTCGCAAGGAAGTCGGCGCACACGGCATTGAGGAGCGCGGCGTCTACCGGATTCACCAGTTTGAAAAGCAGGAGATGATTGTTGTCTGCCGTCCGGAGGAAAGTCGGGATTGGTTCAAAAAATTATATACCTACACGGTTGAATTTTTTCGCACGCTGGAGATTCCCGTTCGTACGTTGGAATGCTGCTCCGGTGATTTAGCGGATTTAAAGGTCAAGAGCATCGACGTGGAAGCATGGTCGCCGCGGCAGAAGAAATACTTTGAAGTCGGAAGCTGCTCCAACCTGGGCGATGCTCAGGCAAGGCGGCTGGGAATCCGCGTAAAAAGCAAGGACGGAAAGAAATATTTTGCCCACACGCTCAACAACACGGTAGTCGCTCCCCCGCGAATGCTGATTGCCTATTTGGAAAACAACCTCAATGCGGACGGTTCGGTGAGAATCCCAAAAGCCTTGCAAATGTACATGGGTGGCAAGCAAATCATTCAATAGACAAAATAAACCCTCGGTTTACATCCTGTAAATCGGGGGTTTTTCCTGCAAAAAAGCAGGAAAGCGCACGAAAAATGTTTCACGTGGAACATTGAGAAGTCGTATTTCATAAAATAAGAATACCCGTGGGTTTATAAATCCACGTGTGCGCAAAAAATTCCTGTCGGTAAAAGATCAATGTACGCATAGCTTGGTGGACGTCCATCTCGTGGCTGGGCAACACTACCCGGATTGAGCAAATAAACACCGGTGTCGGAATCGTATCGATAAAATCGGGAATGCGTATGCCCAAAAAGCGCAATCTTTGCACCATTCCGTAGGGCAAATGCCAAAACGCCGCCTGTGGAGCTTTTTACACCATAGCGGTGACCATGCACCATAGCAATTTTCACATCGCCGGCGAAATAAAAATTCTCCGGCGGGGAAATTGGCATACGGTCACAATTTCCGGAAACACAAAGAACCGTACGTTCCGGATATTGCCGTGAAACCAATTCGACATCGGATTCGCCGTCGCCCAAAAACAAATAGCAGTCCGTAGGGTTTGTTCGCGCAAAGACCTGCCGCACCGCACGAACATCCCCGTGAGAATCTGAAAAAACAACACACCGCATAGGGAAACCTCCATGAATTAGAACCGGACAAAGCATAGCTAGTCTAATTTTGCGTCGCGGATCATAAATTTGAAATAACAATATTTGATCGGTATGAAAGGAGACTGTTCATGAAACTCAGTCAGAAAAGTCTGGAGCAACTGCTAATGCTGGCAAGTAAAAAGCTGAACACCACACCGCAGGAGCTAAAAAAAATGCTGGAAAACGGCAACTTTGATCGTGCATTGGCTTCTATGCCGCCGGATGAAAGCAAAAAACTGCTGGCAGCGCTCAGCAATCCTGCTGTGGCAGAAAAGCTACTGTCTTCGGCACAGGCACAGGAGATTTTTAAGAACTTAAAGTAATTTGCAAAGCCGCAGAACAAAACGGAGGTGAGAGGGTTGGAGGAGCTGTTGGTTAAATTAAAAAACCTGCTGAATGACAGCGACGGAATCGACCAGCTCCGCCGTTTTCTCAATACGGTTTCGACGGATAATCTCAAACAGACGAATCAGAATAGATCGGAAAAAGAATCCTCCGGCAGTCCGGATTTTTCAAAAATTCTAGATGCGCTTTCCAAAAATGCGGAACGCGCCGAAGAGCCGTTAAAGGATGGGGCTACCGAGGGCGAACCAGAGATGGATATTGATTTTGAAAAAATCTTTGCCATGACAGAGTTGCTTGGCAAAGCGAAAAAAAACGATAAAAGCACGGAGCTTATGCTTGCCCTCAAACCGATGCTCAAGGAAGAAAACCAAAAGAAAATCGATAGAGTGGTAAAAATCTTTCAGTTAATGGCAATATATCCGGTTTTAAAAGAAAGCGGTCTGCTCGGAGGTGATCTTCTTGGCATCCTATGAGTACCGTGATCCACGTCAGGATTTCCAAAGTATGCGGCAGGAAGCATTGCGGCGCATGCAGGAAATGCAGAGTCGCAGTCAAAATCCGCAGGAAGAAACATCACGAGCAAAAGAGCCTCCGCCAAAAAAGGAATCCCTGTTTGGCGGGTTGAAATCCGATAAAAACATTTTAGGCACCATTTTCGGTGATATTTTGGGTGTTAAAACTGAATCCGGTGAAAACGGCGGGATACTGGCGCAACTCAATATCGACGAAGAAAAAATTCTGATTGCACTGATGATTTACATATTATACAAGAACAAAGCCGACCTCAAACTGCTGATTGGTCTGGGTTACTTGCTGTTATAATTCGAAAGAGAAAGCCGTACCAAACGTACGGCTTTTTACAATCATTCGTTCTCGTCAAGGACAATTTTTAAGTCGGGTTCCTCTCCGTCATAATCAAACTTACTCTTTGGCGAAACCGGTACATCTTCCGGTTCATCGTCCTCGTAG
>DBRO01000094.1:0-1406 GCA_002306005.1 Ruminococcus sp. UBA1366
CACCCGGAGATTTCGTTTAAATTCATCCGCGATAATAAGAACGAACTGCTGACCGGCGGTGATGGCAAGCTGTATTCCGCAATTTATTCCGTGTTCGGGCGCGAATTTGCAAAGGCGTTGATTCCCGTGGATTACCGAAGTGAAAAAGTCCGTGTGACGGGCTATATCTGCAAGCCGCTTGCGGGGCGGGCGAACCGTTCGTTCCAGAATTTTTTCATCAACGGGCGCTATGTACGGTCGGTTACCTGCATGGTTTCGCTGGAAGAGGCATACCGAAATTCCATGATGACGGGGAAATTTCCGGCTTGCGTTTTGCGGTTGACTTTGCCGCCGGATCGGATTGATGTGAATGTTCACCCCACAAAGATTGATGTGCGGTTCACGGATGAAAAGCTGATTTATGACTGTGTCTATTTTGCTGTAAAAAATGCAATTCTTGCGGATACGGTTCCGGCGGAACTCAATGTTCCGGCAGAAAGGAGCTTTCTGTCGGAGCAAAACACCCAATCAGAACGCAATGTTCGGGAGAAAACTCAGATTTCCGCAAATGAAGAAGTTTCGCCGCAAAGGATTGTGCCGGAGCAGATTTCCAGTGCGCCGAAGGTTTTGCCGGAGTTGGAGATTCCACAAAAGCATTATACTGCGCGCGAACTGCGGGGACATTCCGGGCTGGAAATGCCGGCTGAACCTGCGGGCGAGCAGCTGAGTTTTCCGGAGCAGGTTTCGCTTCCTAAGGCAGAAAAACCCGATGTCAGCGAGTTTCAGTATATTCGTTCTGCGGCTTTGGAACGCCGCGAACAGCCGGCAGCGCCGGTGATACAGCCGGATGAAACACCGTCCGTCAAGCCCGTTGTTGTGGGGGAACTTTTCCGTACCTATGTGGTGGTGGAAGCGGGCGAGGATATGTTTTTAATGGACAAGCATGCCGCGCATGAGCGGGTGATTTTTGAGCGCTTGCAGGAGCAGGAAACCGAGCTTTCGCCGCAAATGCTGTTAGAACCGGTTCCGGTAATGCTGACCTTTGAGGAATACGATGCGGTGGCGCGGAATGTGTCTGCACTGGAGGAACTGGGTTTTGCGGTGGAATGCGATGTCGCACCTACGGTGGCAGTGGTGGGGATTCCCAGCCTGTTAACGGATTTAAATCCGGCGGAGGTGCTGCCGGAGCTTGCGCAGGGGTTGATTCACCACAAACACGGGCAAAAGCTGGATTTAATCGGGGATTTTCTGCACACGATGGCGTGTAAAGCGGCGATTAAGGCGCATGATGTCAACAGCCGGGACGAATTGCAGGCGTTGGTGGATGCAGTGTTTCCGATGGATAATATCCGGTACTGCCCGCATGGGCGGCCGGTGATGATCCGGCTTTCACGGCGGGAAATTGAAAAGCAGTTTAAACGGATTGT
>DBRO01000094.1:1439-4887 GCA_002306005.1 Ruminococcus sp. UBA1366
GGCAAGACGGCTGTGGCGGCGGCGCTGGCTTTGGAGTACGGCGGCGAGGTGGTTTCGGCGGATTCCATGCAGATTTACAAAGGAATGCAAATTGCCACGGCGCGCCCCACAGCGGAGGAAATGCGGGGTGTGCCGCATCATTTGATTGGGTTTCTCAGTCCGGAAGAGCGCTTTTCGGTAGCGGATTACACCACGGCGGCGCGGCAGGTGATTGGGGATATTCACGCACGGGGAAAGCTGCCCATTTTGTGTGGCGGCACGGGTCTGTATGTGAATGCGCTCTTAGACCATGTGCGCTTTGATGATACGGGTTCGGACGAGAAAATTCGCGCACGGCTGGCGGCGTACGCGCAGGAACACGGCAATCAAGCGCTGTGGGAACGGCTCTGTGCGGTGGACGAGCCAACCGCACAAGAATTGCACCCGAACAATCTGTCGCGGGTGGTCCGGGCGCTGGAAGTGTACGAACTGACGGGGGAACGGCTTTCCGTGCATAAGCAAAACAGCCGTACTGAGCCTTCGCCCTATGAACCGGTGATGATTGGGCTGACTTGTTCAGATCGGGCGCTTTTATACGAACGGATTGACCGCCGTGTGGATGAAATGCTCCAACAGGGGCTGGTTGCCGAGGCGGAGGCGTTTTTTGCAACGTATCAGGCAAAAACCGCACGGCAGGCAATTGGCATCAAGGAACTACTCCCGTACTTTATGCATGAAGTGGATTTGGCGGACTGTGTGGAGAAAATTAAGCGCGAAACAAGGCATTATGCCAAGCGGCAACTCACTTGGTTTCGGCGGGATTCACGGATTTTTTGGATTGAAACGGATAAATGCGGGAATCTGAAAAAAATTATTGAAAAAATTAAAAATATTATAGCCAAAACGGAAATAATATGATATAATAATTGCATGTGGACTTGCAATTATCCCATGTTTTCACGGCAAAGCGACAACGAAAACATAAAACTTGTAAAAAGTCGCAAGTGGACTTGCAATGATTCCATATTTTTATGGCAAAGCGACAACGAAAGCATTAGAATAAGCAAAAATCACAAAGGAACTTACTGCGGTGGGATGAATAAGAAATGTGCCAAAAACGATACTGTTCTTATAAACAATCCTGCAGCAGAAGTGACGTTTCAATACAAAGATAGAAAATAGAAATACAGAACAAAGGAAGAACCGGAAGGTTGTCGGGGTTTGCATTCCGGTTAATATACAGAAGAAAGGAACATGGCAAATGAACAAAAATCTGAACTTACAGGACGTATTCCTAAACCAGGCGCGCAAAGAAAAAATCGCGGTGACCATCTTTCTTATGAATGGATTTCAATTTAAAGGGATGGTACGCGGGTTTGACAGCTACATTGTGATTCTGGATTGCGACGGCAAGCAGAATGTGGTGTACAAGCACGCGATTTCTACCATTGTGCCGGCACGGGCGGTTAGCCTTCTCGATTCCGCAAGTCTGCCGGACAATCAGTAGGACGCGTGGCGTGAAATGAATTCGGTTGCAGGAAAAGTCCTGATTTTACTGGTATCCGCGTTTTTTATCTTCACGGTAATCAGCCAAGGATATTTTGCGGTGAAAGAAAAACGTACGACCGAGGAAGCGGTTCTTTACACCGTGAATGAGGACATTGCATTTACGGGCGTGATTATCCGTGATGAGAAGATTTTAAAGTATGACGGAGATGGCGTGCTGGATTATCTCTACGATAACGGCAGCAAAATTACCAACGGCACACACGTCGCTGAGGTGTATGATTCGGAAGATCAGATCTATGCGCGGATTAAATACGAGGCACTGGAACGAATTCTGGATAACCTTGAGCGCGCGCAGAACCCCGGAACCAAAATTTCCGCACAGCCGGAATCCATTCTGGAACGCATTTCAGAAGAATATGACGACATGTTAAGCGAAATTCAGAATGAAAATTTTGATGAGGTGCAAGAACACAAGGAAACGTTAATGTTCCTTTCGGATGTCTATCGGCGCGTGACGGATGATACAGTGGATTACAGCGAGCGAATTGCGGATTTAGAAAGCGAACTCGCCGACTTAAAAAAGCAGTTTTCCAAGGCAAAGGCATCTGTAAAAGCAAATGAAACCGGCTATTTCATCGGTTATGTGGATGGCTATGAAGACGAGTTGACGATGGAATCCGCGCTGACGCTGACCCAGCAGGAGATTGAGGAGATTATTGAAAACGAGAAATCTCCGCCGGACGATGCAGTCGGAAAGATTGCGGAGTCGTATTCCTGCCGCATTGTTGGCATTATTAACACACCCAACCAGTTCATCAGTGGAGAAGATCTGCGGATCATGCTCAATTCCTCCGGGAAGCTTTATGATGTGAGCGTGGCAAGTATTAAATCTTTGAATGATGACGGTGACTGTATTGTTGTGCTGGATTGTGACAGTATTGACGAGGCGTTGGTGAAAGAGCGCGTACAGAAAATGAGCCTTGTTTTTGATGAATACACAGGCATCAAAATCCCGAGGAGTGCGATTAAGTTCCGGGATGGCGTAAAGGGTGCCTATGTGGTTTCTGGTGAAAACGTGACGTTTAAAAAAGTTAGCGTGATCTATCAAACGGAGGATTTTGTTCTTTCCAAGAATACCTCTGATGAAGATTATGTGCTGATGTATGATCAGATTGTGCTTGAGGAGGTCGATGAGAAAGATGTCGAGTCTTCCAGCGGATAAATTTGCACAAATCCTTGAAAATTACAGAGAGATATGCTACAATATCAACGAAGCGAAAGCAAAATACCGCAAAAGTGATGACCGTGTCCGGCTGATGGCGGTGACAAAAACCGTTGCGCCGGAGCTTGTGAATTTCGTGGTCGAGCAGGGCGTGGATCTGCTCGGCGAAAACCGTGTACAGGAGTTCCTTTCCAAAAAGGATGAATACCGCGGCAATGCCCAAGTGCATATCATCGGGCATTTGCAGACGAATAAAGTCAAGTACATTATTTCGGATGTGTCGATGATTCAGTCCGTGGACAGCGTCAAACTGGGCGAGGAAATTAACCGCCGTGCTTTGCAAGCAGGTAGGGTGATGGATATTCTGGTGGAAGTAAACGCGGGTAACGAGCTTTCAAAAAGCGGTGTAAACTTGCAGGATGCACCGTCTTTGGTGCGGCAGCTGGCTTTGATGGAGAACATAAGAGTAAGGGGAATTATGGCAATTCCTCCGATCGGTGCAAAAGAAGAAATCTACGACGCACTGCATTCGTTATACCTTGACATTGCTGAAGAAAAAATAGAACAAGTAACGATGGAAGTGCTGTCCGTGGGGATGTCCGGTGATTATGAACTGGCGATTAAGCATGGTTCAAATATCGTGAGAATCGGAACAAAGCTCTTTGGAGCGAGATATTAAACGGAGGTAAGAAAAATGAGCTTGATGAGTTGGGTAAAAAATGTTTTCGTGGGGACGGA
>DBRO01000031.1:0-747 GCA_002306005.1 Ruminococcus sp. UBA1366
TGATTACCGGCTGGCTGTTGCCGCCTGTGAGGCGGGTGTGGATAAAATCCGCATTAACCCCGGCAATATCGGTTCGGCGGAACGCATCCGTGCAGTAGTAGAGGCTTGCCGCAAACGCGGGGTACCGATTCGGATTGGAGTAAATTCTGGCTCGTTGGAAAAAGAGCTTTTGCAAAAATACGGTTCGCCGTGCGCGGAGGCACTGGTGGAAAGCGCACTGCGCCATGCCGCACTGCTAGAGCGGGAGGATTTCCGCGAGATTGTGATTTCGATAAAGTCCTCGGACGTGGTGCAAATGATACGGGCGTACCGGCTGGCAGCGGAGCGCTGTTCCTACCCGTTGCATCTGGGTGTAACGGAGGCGGGAACGGAGCGCATGGGGCTGGTGAAATCCAGCATTGGCATTGGCGCGCTGCTTGCCGATGGCATTGGAGAAACGATTCGGGTCTCGCTAACGGCAGATCCGGTAAAGGAAATTGCCGCGGCAAAGGATATCCTGCGCGCCCTTGGCAAGGGCGGCGGGGTGAATGTGGTTGCCTGCCCGACTTGCGGCAGGACCAAAATTGATTTAATCGGACTGGCAAACCGCGTGGAGGAAGCCGTCCGCAGTGTGGACAAGCCCCTAACCGTTGCGGTGATGGGTTGTGTGGTAAACGGCATCGGCGAAGCGGGCGAGGCAGATTTGGGACTTGCCGGCGGCGATGGCTGTGCGGTTTTGTTTTCGCACGGAAAGCAACTGCGGAAGGT
>DBRO01000031.1:760-2717 GCA_002306005.1 Ruminococcus sp. UBA1366
ACAGTACATTTGCGGCGCTGTTTGATGAATATGTGCCTTGCATAGAGCCAGACTTACGGGAGGGCAGGATTTTAAATATCAGTGCAATTCCCACGGCAAGTATGCTGGAATGCACCGCCGCGTTTGATACGGTTGTTTCCAGCGAGGCGGTTGGGAAAACCCAGCGGCAGCTGGCGATGGCGCTGGGCTTGAAAAAAGTCTGCGTCAAGTGCCGGTATGCACCGGATGTTTTTTCGGCGGAGGTTTTTCCGGAACTGGTGGAGCTTTTGAAAGAACGCTGCGCGGTGGTAAACGGATTTTTCACCGGTGCAAAAGCAGTTTATGAAAACGGCGTATTGGAGATTACGCTGAAAAATGGCGGGTATTCCTTGCTCAAAAAGGGCGGTGCGGAACGCGAACTGCGGCAACTTATCCACGAATTATTCTCGCTGGAGGTAGGGGTGCGTTTTACCGGTGTGCTGGAATCCGATCCGGAGGAAAACGAACGCATGTACCGTGAACAATTGGAAAGCTTGCCGATACCGGAACCAGTGCCGCCGGCACCGGTAAAAAAGAGTACAAAAAAGTCGGAAGATTCCCCCGTCGGTCCGCGAACGATCAGCCTCGACTTTACGCATTTAAACCTGCTGGCGGAGGATGCGCTCATTTTAATGGGAAAGCCAATCAGCGAAAAAAGCGTTGTGAAAAAAATGGGCTATCTTTCATCGTCTTCCGGCGAGGTGACTGTGTGGGGCGATGTGTTCCGGATTGATTCACGGGATACGAAAAAGGGCGCGCTGATTGCTACGGTTTATCTGACGGATTATACCGGTTCGTTTTCGGTAAAACTGGTGGGCATGGTGCGCGGCGGCCGCAATATGCGGAAAAGAGCCGAAGTGGAAGCACTGCTGGGACAAATTAAAAAAGGCAGTACCTTGCTGATTCACGGTACAATTGCCACGGATACTTACGATGGCTCAGTGAATTTGGAGCCGGCGGATATGCTGCTGGTGAAACGGATGAAAAAGCATGACAAAGCACCGCAAAAGCGTGTGGAATTGCATTGTCATACGAATATGTCTATGATGGATGCCGTAACGCCGGCGGACAAGCTGGTGCGCCGAGCTTACGAGTGGGGACATCCCGCACTTGCCATTACCGATCATGGCGTGTGTCAAGGATATCCGGATGCCATGAATGAGGTGGATGCCATTCGGCGTGCCGGGGGCGAATTTAAGCTGCTGCTTGGCATCGAGGCATATCAGGTAAACGACTGCGCACAGGCGGTTAAGGGGAGTATACCCGAGGCGCTGGCAAGAACGCTGACGGATGAACTGATTATTTTTGATTTGGAAACCACAGGGCTTTCTCCGATTACCGACCGGATGATTGAAATTGGTGCGGTAAAGATGCGCGGATTGGAAGTGGTGGAAACTTTCAATACCTTTGTGGATCCGCAGCGGGAGATTCCGCCGGAGATCACCAAGCTGACCGGCATTGAAAACCACATGGTGCAGGATGCCCCGCTGGAGGACAAGGCGCTGGCGGATTTTATGGCGTTCTGCGGGGACAAGCCTGTGCTGATTGCACATAACGCAGATTTTGATACTTCATTTCTTTTTGCTTGTGCGAAGCGGCAGGGAGTGACGTTTGCGTTTGTTTCGGTGGATACCGTGGAAATGTCTCGCCATATGCTGACGGAATTAAAACGGCACAAGCTGGATACGGTTGCAAAACATTTGGGGTTGGGAGATTTTGACCACCACCGCGCTTCAGACGATGCCCAAATGCTGGGGAATATCTTTGCGATATTGGCGGAACGCCTGCAGAACGAGCATAAGGACAAGCCGGTAACCATCGGCGAGATGAACGAGTTGCTGGGAACGGGCGGCAATCTAACCGGAAGAACCTATCATCAGATTATTCTGGCGAAAAATAATACGGGCTTGCGGAATCTTTATCAGCTTGTTTCGGCTTC
>DBRO01000031.1:2791-7163 GCA_002306005.1 Ruminococcus sp. UBA1366
TTCTATGATTATCTGGAAATTCAACCGTTTGGCAATAATGCATTTCTGGTGGCAGAAGAAAAGGTATCGTCTGAAGAGGATGTGCTGGATTTTAACCGGACAATCGTTGCACTGGGGGAAGAACTGGATATTCCGGTTTGCGCCACGGGAGATGTGCATTTTATGGATCCGGCAGATGCGATTTTCCGCGCGGTGATTCAATCCGCCAAATACCCGAACGCCGATCAGCAGCCGCCGTTGTATTTGAAAACAACGGAGGAAATGCTGGAGGATTTCGCGTATCTGGGCAAAGATAAGGCAGTTGAAGTTGTGGTAACCAACCCCAACCGGATTGCCGACCAGTGCGATGAGGACTTGCGGCCGTTCCCAAAGGGGACGTTTACCCCGCATATCGAGGGCGCGGAGGAGGACTTACAGCGAATTTGCTGGGCAAAGGCAAAGGAACTGTATGGAAATCCGGTGCCGGAACTGGTGGCAAAACGTCTGGAACGCGAACTGACTTCCATTATCAAGCACGGATTCGCCGTGTTGTACATGATTGCGCAGAAACTGGTGGCAAATTCCGTGGCGAACGGCTATCAGGTCGGCTCGCGCGGATCGGTGGGTTCGTCCTTTGTGGCGTATCTTTCGGGAATTTCCGAGGTGAATCCCCTGCCTCCGCATTATGTCTGCCCAAACTGCCAGAAAAGTATTTTTATCGAGGACGGTTCGGTGGGTTCCGGGTTTGATTTGGAGCCGCAGGTTTGCGAATGCGGAACGCAGATGCACCGCGACGGGCATGATATTCCGTTTGAAACGTTTCTTGGCTTTGACGGCGACAAAGCACCGGATATTGACCTGAACTTTTCCGGCGATTTTCAGGGGCAATCGCATAAATATACCGAGGAATTGTTCGGTGCGGACCATGTGTTCAAGGCGGGAACGATTTCCGGCATTGCAGAAAAAACAGCCTATGGCTATGTGAAAAAATATCTGGAGGAACGGCAGAAAATCGTTCACCGCGCAGAAGAAGAAAGACTGATTGGCGGCTGCACCGGCATTAAGCGCACAACCGGACAGCACCCGGGCGGCATGGTGGTTGTGCCTTCTGATTATGAGATTTATGATTTTACACCCGTGCAGCACCCGGCGGAAAAATCGGACTCGGATATTGTTACCACGCACTTTGACTTTCATTCCCTGCATGATACAATTTTGAAACTGGACGAGCTTGGCCATGATGTGCCGACACTGTATAAATATCTGGAAGATTTCACGGGGATGAAAATTACCGACGTGCCAATGAGCGATGAGAAAGTCTATTCGCTGTTTACCTCGCCGGAAGCATTGGGCGTGACGGAGCAGGAGATTGACTGCCAGACCGGTACGTTGGGCATTCCGGAAATGGGAACGGGTTTTGTGCGGCAGATGCTGCTGGATGCCCGCCCGACAAAATTCAGCGACTTGCTGCAGATTTCAGGGCTTTCTCATGGTACGGATGTGTGGCTGGGCAACGCGCAGGAGCTAATTAAACAAGGCACCTGCACGATTGCGGATGTGATCGGAACGCGTGACAGCATTATGACGTATTTAATTTATAAAGGCTTAAATCCCAAGCTTGCGTTTAAGATTATGGAGATAACCCGAAAAGGCAAGGCACCCAAGCTGCTGACGGAGGAGATGAAGCAGGATATGCTTGATCACAATGTTCCGCAGTGGTATATCGACAGCTGTTTGAAAATCAAATATATGTTCCCAAAGGCACACGCCGCGGCATATGTGATTGCAGGCATCCGCCTTGCATGGTTTAAAGTTTACAAACCGCTGGAATTCTATGCGGCATATTTTAGCGTGCGCGGGGAGGACTTTGATGCGGATGCGGCCATTCACGGGCGGGACTATCTTCGCAAAAAAATGGCGGAGTATCAGCAGAAGCTCAAAGAAGATAAGAATTCAGTAACGAAAAAAGAAGAAAACACCTTTGAAATGCAAATGCTCATCAATGAAATGCTGGCGCGCGGGCTGGAATTCCTGCCGGTGGATATCCAAAAATCCGATGCATTTCGGTACCGGATTGAGGACGGCAAGCTGCGGCTGCCGTTTTGTGCGGTAAAGGGTATTGGCGAAAACGCCGCGCAGGCGGTGTTTGATGCGGTCAAACAAAGCCAGGATTTTATTTCGGTGGAAGAGTTTAAAGAAGTGAATGCGCTGCCGGCTGCCGTGGTGGATACGCTTTTCCAGATTGGGGCGTTTGGGGAATTGCCTTATTCCAGCCAAATGTCCTTGTTTTGAACGAAAAAGCTTTGGAATTTTTGCCGGATTATTTGCCATTCGGACAGCAGGCTTTGGCGAAAACGCCGTCTTGACAAGAACAGTTTTATATGATACCATGATATTACGCTGCTATGCTATCACTTTAGCAAGGTAAAGCGAACAAGATGGGGAGAAGTTCATTAGTTTATGAAACGATTTGATTTAATTACGCCGGAAGGCACCCGCGATATGCTGTTTGAAGAATGTGTGGCACGCCGTGCGGTGGAAAACCGCTACGCCATGATTTTCCGCAGTTACGGATACAGCGAGGTGGTTACGCCCGGCATTGAATTCTATGATGTATTCAGCTCCGGTTCGCGGAAATTCCCGCAGGAGAGCTTGTACAAGCTTACGGATTCCAAAGGCAGGCTGATTGCCTTGCGGCCGGATTCCACCATTCCGATTGCACGGCTTGCGGCAACACGGCTGAAGAACGCGTTTTTTCCTCTGCGACTGTATTACAGCCAGACGGTTTATGAGAACAACACCATGCTCAAAGGCCGCTCGGATGAGATTTCGCAGGCAGGCATTGAGCTGATTGGCATTGCCTCCGACAAGGCGGATTATGAAGTGATGTGCATGGCGGTGAGCGTGCTGACGGCGTTTGATTCGGCGGATTTTCGGCTGGAAATCGGCGACATTGGGTTTTTTCGTGCGCTGGCGAACAGTCTGGGCGCGGATGAGGCAACCACGGAGGAAATTCGCTTTTTGATTGAAACCAAGAACTATCCCGCGCTGAATGATTTGCTGGACGGCATGGGCGCGAACGATTATACCGCGGCGCTCAAACAGCTCCCCGGCTTGTTTGGCGGGGAGGAGGTTTTTTCCCGTGCGGCGGCGCTGGTGCGGGACGAAAACCTGCTGGAAATTCTGCAAAAACTGCATAATGTGTACGAAAAGCTTTCCGTGCTGGGGTACAACGGCAGAATTACTGTGGATTTGGGCATTGTCAACCGCACGGATTATTACACGGGTGTGGTGTTCCAAGGCTATTTAAGCGGTATCGGCGAGGCGGTGCTTAAAGGCGGCAGATATAATAAACTCATCGGAGAATTCGGACTGGACGTTCCCGCTACGGGCTTTGCGGTGAATGTCGACCCGGTTGCGGGGTTAATCCGCAAGCAGGGGAAATCTCCCCGTGTGCAAAAGCCGGACTGCGTGGTATTCGGCGAGGAAAATCATGTGCTGGAGGCAATTGCCTACGCGCAAAAGCTGGTGGCAGGCGGTATGACCGTGGAAAACGGCATGAACGATACGCTGGAGGAAACCCTTGCATACGCGAAAAAGCGCGGGATTCCCAAAGTGATTTGCGTGGGAGAAACCACGGAGGAAATCGCCGTTGTACGCTGACGGCAGGGAAAGGATGGGAACCATTTGGAACAGACCAAGCCATTGCGGATTGCGCTGACAAAGGGCAGACTGGAAAACAATACAATTTCGCTGTTTGAAAAAATGGGATTTGACTGCTCTGCGGTACGGGAAAAGGGCAGAAAGCTGATTTTGCCGGTGGATGGCGGTAAAATGGAGGTTGTGCTTGCCAAAGCCAACGATGTGATTACCTATGTGGAGCACGGCGTTTGCGATGTGGGCGTGGTGGGCAAGGATACCATTATGGAGATGAACGGCAGATTTTTTGAGCTGGTGGATTTGGGCTTTGGGAAATGCCGGTTTGCGCTGGCAACCAAAAAGGGAGAACCGTTTTACGGCGGGTACGGCGTAAAAACGATTGCGACGAAATACCCCAATGTGGCGCGGACTTTTTTTGAAAGCAAGGGCATGGACGTGGAAATCGTCAAGATTGAAGGCTCGGTGGAGCTTGCGCCGTTACTGGAGCTTTCCGATGGGATTGTGGATATTGTGGAAACCGGCACCACGCTGAAAGAAAACGGGCTGGAAGTAATTGAGGATATTGCGCCGATTTCCGCACGCATGATTGTGAATATGGTGAGCATGAAGCTTCGCCAAAAGGAAATTGAGGAGCTTGTGGCGCGGGTAACCGCCAATTTGGAATAGAAGTGGGAGGAAGACCGATGATTGTACAAAAGATTTTTGCAAACGGTGCGGAGGAGCAGGAGTTTTT
>DBRO01000031.1:7241-8398 GCA_002306005.1 Ruminococcus sp. UBA1366
GATGTGATTAACGACGCGATGACGGAAGCAGACCGCGATTTTGTGGACGCACTGCTCAACGCGGTGGAAAATATCACGGATTTTCATTCCCGCCAGAAAACGCAGGGCTTTGCCGTTCCCAAGGAAAACGGCGTGGTGCTGGGACAGAAAGTCCGCGGACTGAGCCGTGTGGGGCTGTATGTACCGGGCGGTACGGCAGCGTATCCCAGCTCCGTGCTGATGAATGCGGTTCCGGCGAAAATTGCCGGTGTGGGCGAGATTATTTTGGTTACCCCGCCCCAAAAGGACGGCACACCGAACAAGGATATTCTGGTAGCGGCGGCGGTTTGCGGCGTGGACAGGGTGTTCCTTGCCGGCGGCGCGCAGGCGGTGGCGGCACTTGCCTACGGCACGGAGGCAATGCCCAAGGTGGATAAAATCGTTGGCCCGGGAAATATTTATGTTGCCACGGCGAAAAAACTGCTGTTCGGCACGGTGGATATTGATATGATTGCAGGCCCCAGCGAAATTTTGATTCTTGCCGACCACAAGGCGAACCCGAAGTATATTGCGGCGGATTTGCTTTCGCAGGCAGAGCATGACGTGCTTGCCTCTGCAATTTTGGTGACGACCAGCGAGAGCATTGCGGATGAAACGATTGAAGAACTGGAGCTTCAGGCAAAAGGGCTGTCCCGCGAAAGCATTATTTTACAGTCTTTGCGGGATTACGGCGCAGTGATTGTTTGCGATACCAAAAAGCACGCGGTGGAAATCGCCAATCGGCTCAGTCCGGAGCATTTAGAAGTGATGTTTGATAACCCGATTGAATATATCGGACAGATTGAGAATGCCGGTTCGGTGTTCTTAGGTCCGTATGCGCCGGAATCGCTGGGCGATTACTATGCGGGGCCGAATCATGTTCTGCCGACAGGCGGCACGGCACGGTTTTTCTCGCCGCTTTCGGTAAACAGCTTTGAGAAGAAAATGAGCTATATTTATTACACGCAGGAAGCGCTGGAAACGGCAAAGGAAGACATTCTGACGATTGCTGGCCGCGAGGGGCTGACTGCCCATGCCAATGCCGTTCGGGTACGGTTTTAAATCTATACGAGAGGACACTTGCCCATGTACAGGCTCAATGCCAAGCTGGAAAATCTGGTTCCCTATGACCCCATACA
>DBRO01000031.1:8510-11047 GCA_002306005.1 Ruminococcus sp. UBA1366
GTCACGCTCTCTGAGGATTTTTCCATGTATGCGTTCTATGGCAGAATTTACGAAGCACAGCCGTTGGTTTTCCAAAAAAACGCGGATTTAACTGTGGATGTGGACGCGCTTGCGGATTTCTGCAACAAAAACCATGCTCGGATGCTGATTTTTTCCAATCCCTGCAATCCTACTTCTTTGGGAATTGACCGTGCGGGGATTCGCTGGCTGTTAGAAAAGCTGGACGACGCTTGCCTGCTGGTGCTGGACGAGGCATATATGGATTTCTGGACGGAAAGCCTGCTGGATGAATTTTCACAATTGCAGTATAGCAATTTGGTGATTTTAAAGACCTGTTCCAAAGCCGTGGGCATGGCGGCAATCCGGCTGGGCTTTGCCGTGGCTGGGAAGCGGATTACCACCGCGCTTCGGGCGGTGAAATCACCTTATAACGCGGATATGATTGCACAAAAAATCGGGGAAATTGCGTTTTCCCATCCGGATTTACTCCGGCAAAAAACGGTGGAAATCATTGCATCGCGGGCGCGGCTTTATGCGGCAATCTCCGCACTGAACGAGAACACAAGGCTGTTTGATCGCGTGTACGAATCCGTGACAAATTTTGTATTTGTGAAAACACAGCGTTATCAGGAGATTTTCGATTTTCTGCTGCAAAATAGCGTTGCCATCCGGAAATTTAATGGCTATTTGCGTATCACCGCCGGCACAGAGGAAGAAAATACCGAGGTGCTGAGGCTGCTGGCGGAATTTTCACAACACCAAACAGCATAACACTTTGGAAAGGGTGAGGAATTTGAGAACTGCGGAAATTCACAGAAAGACGCGGGAAACGGACATTGAGTTGTTTCTCAAGTTGGACGGCGAGGGCAAGGTCGCCGTGGATACGGGGATTGGCTTTTTCGACCATATGCTGACGGCATTCGGCGTGCATGGCGGGTTTGATTTGCAGGTGAATTGCAGCGGCGATTTGCAGGTGGACGGTCACCACACGGTGGAGGACACGGGCATTGTGCTGGGGCAGGCGTTCGCCAAAGCATTAAACGGCAAAGACGGCATTGCCCGTTACGGCAGTTTTTATGTTCCCATGGACGAGGCTTTGGGATTTTGCGCGCTGGACATCAGCGGGAGGCCGTTTTTGGCATTTGATGCGGTGTTTGCCGAGGAAAAAATCGGGGAGTATGATTCGTGCCTGACGGAAGAATTCTTCCGCGCGTTTGCCTTTAACGCAGGCATAACCCTGCATATCAAGGCGCTTGACGGCACAAACAGTCATCACGTTACGGAGGCGCTGTTTAAGGCGGCGGCGCACGCGCTGAAAGCGGCGGTTGTGCGAACGGGCGGCGGGGTGCTTTCCACAAAAGGGGTGCTGGGATGATTGCGATAATCGATTACGGCGCGGGGAATATTTTCAGCGTGAAGAACGCGCTGGATTTTCTCGGGCTGGAAAATAAACTGACGGCGGATGCGGACGAAATCCGTGCGGCGGACCGGCTGATTCTCCCCGGTGTGGGGGCGTTTCCGTGGGCGATGAAGGTGCTGGGCGAAAGCGGGCTGATTCCCGTAATCAAAGAACAGGCGGCGCAAAAGCCGTTTTTGGGCATTTGCCTTGGGATGCAGCTGCTGTTTGAAAAAGGCTACGAGTTTGAAGAATGTGACGGGCTGGGGCTGATTTCCGGCAAGGTGGACAGGATTGTGGAGCCGGACTTGGCTGTGCCGCACATGGGCTGGAACAAGCTTGAGATTGCGCAGGACTGCCCGATACTTGCGGGCGTAACGGACGCCGAATATGTGTATTTTGTGCATTCGTACAAGGCGTTCTGCGCCGAGGGAAACCAAGCCGCCTATGTGGAGTACGGACATCGGGTTCCTGCGCTGGTGACGGACGGCAAATTCGTGTACGGCGCGCAGTTTCATCCGGAAAAAAGCGGCGAAACGGGCATGAAAATTCTGCGGAATTTCGCGCGGATGTAACTGCACCAGCGCAGTATTTGGGCGATTTTGGAGGCGTTCTATGAAAAAATGGTACGACGAGGAATACGCTTGGGAAATTGAAGTCGCCGGATTTTTGCACGGCGACCGCACCGAGCATTACTGCCGCAACGGCGAGGAAATCGGCGACAAATACACCTGCACCTACGGCTGTCCGGTCAATCAGGACGGACAAGGAATCTGCTCGAAAGTCATGCTGATGATGTTTCCTATTATGGAGGCGGTGCGCAGCGGCGGGGATTTGCGCAAAATCGGCGGCAGCGGTGTTTTCACAAAGGAACTGGTCTGTCCGGACGGCTGTGTGCTTTTTAAAATGACGGCGAAAAAGCTTGGAAATGCGAATTTCCACACGGGCGGATTTTTTGAAATGCCCGAATAAACGGACGAAAACAACCCGCAAAGGAGAATGTTATGCTTGCAAAACGTATTATCCCGTGCCTGGACGTGCGGAACGGAAAAGTCGTCAAGGGCGTGAATTTTGAGGGAATTAAAGAAGTGGGCGACCCGGTGGAATACGCCGCCGAGTACAACCGGCAGGGCGCGGACGA
>DBRO01000031.1:11146-12745 GCA_002306005.1 Ruminococcus sp. UBA1366
CAGGCAGTGCAGAACCCGGATTTAATCAATCAGGCGGCGGATATTTTCGGCAGCCAGTGCGTGGCGGTGGGCATTGACGCAAAAAAAATCGCGGACGGCAAATGGACGGTGTTCATCAACGGCGCGCGGATTGATTACAAGCTGGATTTGCTGGACTGGGTGCGGGAAATTGAAAGGCGCGGCGCGGGCGAAATCTGTTTGAACTCCATCGACACGGATGGGGTGCGCGGCGGGTTTGATATCCCCATGCTCAAAGCCGTGGTGGACGCGGTAAAAATCCCCGTGATTGCAAGCGGCGGCGCGGGAAAGCTGTCCGATTTTGCCGATGCGTTCTTGCAGACGGACTGCTCGGCGGCGCTGGCGGCTTCGCTGTTTCACTTCAACGAACTGACGGTCGGACAGGTAAAAGACGATTGCCGCACGAAAGGGATTGCAATCCGGTAGGAAGATGGAAATGATATATTTTGCGATATTTGCGTTGATCATTCCCGCAATCATGGTGGCGGGCGGGATTTGTATGCTCAAGCATCCGCCGAAGAAAATCAACGGGCTGATCGGCTACCGCACGGTGCGCTCCATGAAAAATAAGGACACATGGCAATTCGCCCATGCGGCTTGCGGCAGGCTTTGGGTGAAATACGGACTGGGACTGCTGTTGATTTGCGCAGCAGTATGCGTGGCGGCGATTTGGCTGGGCGAAGATGTGCGCGCAAGGGTGCTGATCGGGTTGATTGGCGTGCAGATGATGGGGTTGTTGTTCCCGATTTTTGAGGTGGAACGGCAATTAAAAGATACATTTGATGAAGATGGGGAAAGAAAATGAGTTTTGACGCGAATTTGGAGCGGTTTTTTCAAAAAGACGACTTGATACCGGCGATTGTGTTTGAGCAAAACACCAAAACCGTGCTGATGCTGGCGTACATGAACCGCGAAAGCCTGCAAAAGACGCTGGAAACCGGCTACACATGGTTCTGGAGCCGTTCGCGGCAGGAGCTTTGGAACAAGGGGGCGACCAGCGGGCATTTACAGCGGGTGGTTTCGATTTACGGCGATTGCGACAGCGACACCTTGCTTGTGAACGTCGAGCAGGTTGGTGTTGCGTGCCACACGGGGGCGTACAGCTGCTTTTTCGATAAGATTTACGGCGAAAATTAATACGGGGAGAATGAACATGAGCGTATTGGAAGATTTGTATCAGGTGGTGCTTTCCCGCAAGGCGCATTTTGAGGAAGGATCATACACCTGTTATTTGTTCTCGAAGGGCGAGGACAAGATTTTAAAAAAATGCGGCGAGGAATGTACGGAGATGGTGATTGCCGCAAAAAATGATGATAATATCGAACTGAAAAACGAGATTTCGGACTTGCTCTACCATGTGCTTGTCCTTTGCGCGGAGAAAAACCTCCCGTGGAGCGATGTGGAAGCGGTTTTGGAAGAACGCCGCCAAAAAATAGGGAACCTCAAAACCTTCCATGTGACGGACAAGAACACCTGATTTTTTCACAACAAAAAACCGGAGGCTTTTGAAAAGAAAAGCATCCGGTTTTGGTTTACGGACGGGTTTACGATGAAATCCGCAGATTTATGTAGTGCGTCCGT
>DBRO01000079.1:0-4161 GCA_002306005.1 Ruminococcus sp. UBA1366
ACGGCAACATCAGCCGGATCGGGTGCAGGTCCTTCTTCTTTGGTTTCTTCTTTTTTGCGGTTGAGCGCATTGATAATTTTAATCAGCGCAAAGATGGCCGCCGCCGTAATTAGGAAAACAATCAGTGCCTGAATAAACGAGCCAATGTTTATGTAGGGCTTATTTCCAAACGGAATGGTAAAGCCCAAGTCATTGAAATTCACGCCTGCCAGAATGATACCGATAATCGGCATCAAAATATCCGTCACGAGGGAATTGACAATCGCCGTGAACGCAGCACCGACGATCACACCGACGGCAAGGTCGATGACATTTCCGCGGGAGATAAATGCCTTAAACTCCGATAAAATTCCGTTGATTTTTTTAACGCCTTTCATGTCCTTTAAATTGTCTACATTTTCTTTTACCTTCATCTTCTTCAGCTCCTTTTTGATACTACAAAAATTATACCTTTTTTATCGACGTTATATATGAAAAAAACGTAAATATTTTAAGGATTCTAGGCAATTCCGGAAACAGCAACAAAGCGGCTCCCTATTTAGAGAGCCGCCTTTGTTTGTTTTGCGAAAATCAAGCTGTCAAAAAAAGAAAATTGCGGACTACTGCTTGTTACCAAGCTTGTATGCGTCAATCATTTTCTTTACCATCTGGCCGCCAACGGATCCCGCCTGACGAGAAGTCAAGTCGCCGTTGTAGCCGTTTTTCAGGGTCACTCCTACCTCGCTGGCTGCTTCCATCTTGAATCTGTCCAGCGTCTGTCTGCCCTGATCTGTGGTAATACCTTTCATCGTTAACACTCCTTTTTTTTAATCGGGGCGCTTTTCTTCACACCTGCTGTATTTCGCCTAACTGGAAAGTCCGTTGTCGTAAATTCCACATTCAATGCAAACGGCAAAAAACGCAAGAATTGCATAAACATCACTTTCGGGCGTCAGCGCAAAGGGCATCTCAAACGGTTCAATCGTCACATGATCGGATCTTTTTACGCTTCTTTGCAGAGAAACGACCAATTCATCATCTGTCCGGCTGGAATACGTCACGGTGTCCTTTTGTGACAAACCGCAGGTTATAACGGGGATTCTTCGTTGGATTAACTGCTCAATCACGGAATTGTTTCGCGAAGGTACAATTCCAACAATGTGCTTGCCGGCAATCTCCTCCGGAACTGTGTCCGTATTTTCCGAAAAGACCAGTACACATCTGTCCAAACGTATCGTATTGACGCATTCGCAGTCAATGAACGTAAAAGCATAATTGTCGTTGAGATCCTCGGAAGAGAAATCCAACCATCCGCTTTTTGCAATTTTCCTTGCGGATATCTGCATCAGCGAAAAGTTTTCATTGAATAATGAGAGCAGGTTCTTCTTGAAAAATAAATCCTTGTCATGCCCGATGAAACAGATATAATTCAAAACCTTCACCCCATCAATAGTATGATACGGGTGAAGGTGAATATGTCTGTAATTTTTTGCTTTGAAAAACGGGTAGTTTTGCGAAAAAAATTTNNGTCATGTGCCAGTACACATCCAGACTGTCCATGGAGAAATTCAACGTAAAAGGTACAGCAGTTTGATTTTGTATGAAGCGCTGACCGGCAACCGACATCGTTTTCCCCTCTCTGGTATGTAAGTGTACCATTTGAACATTACCTTCATAAAGAAATTGATGATACACCGCTTCCATATCGGCGGCAGTATCGGCTTGTTCCGGCAAAAGAAGCGCCTGCGGATTCCGCAAGACCAGCAAACAGCAGCCCAGCTGCTTTTTTCCGGCAAAAAGGAAATCCACACAAAGAAAAATATCTCCGTCCACTTTTACATTTACAAGCCTGCAATGCGGATTTGCTGTGACCGTAAGATTTTCTTCATGGTAGCGGTATTTTGCACTGTCAAACTGCCGGTAGTAAAACCAGTAGGTGTTGAGCGTATTCGAAAAACGTTCCACACTGACATTGGAGAAGAAATTGGCGAACTCTCGGATTTGTGGAAAAGGAACCCCCATCTCATTTAGTGCAATACAGGAAAACACCTGCGTTTCGTCGGGAATCATCTTTTCCTGATAATAAGCGTTCAGTTGTGCCGCCGTAAAGGTTTCAATCGTCGGCGGAATGGGATTTGGCAACGAAAAGTGGTTTGCCAGATTCACAAAAAAATCCATCAGCTCCGTGTCGGGCTTGCAAAAGAACAATAACGCGTAACTGTCCGCGGCATAAAAGGAATCAAACCTCGCGGTATTCGTTACCGGTTCCATGCGAATGCTTTCCGCGTCATAGGAAAAGTTATAAAATTTCTGCAAAACGAAGGTTTGTTCTCGCGGCAGCAAAAACAGCAGCACTGCCATAAAAACGCAGAGTGCGCCGGCAATCCCAATGCCGGGTTCTGCCGCCAAACCGGCTTTGTGAATGACATACAAAAAGACACACAGCGCGGCAAATATCATTCCCGGAATATACAGCATCGAAAGCTGTGCTTTTTTGTTTTTGTCTTGTAAAAACATTCTGGAAATTAAGGCGTTGAATTGCTCATGGTACGGGTTTTGCCGATTCCGTTGCTTGCGCGCAAAAGGCCGTGTGCATAGATAAACAATCGGCGCGAACAAAATCATCGCAATAGCGGCAATCCCAGCCAATCCCCAAATAACATAATCACAAGCATCAAAAGCAAGGTATAAAAAGTCCAGCCCAATAATAAACATTCCCAGCAGTGCTGTAAACGCAAACTTATGTTCTCGCCAGCTATTTAAAATCATAAAAGCCAACTTTCTTTCCGGCAACCACCGCACTTTTATTTTTCCACATTAATCGTAATATCATACGTGCCGCAAGCCCAAACGTTGCCGTTTGTGGGCGAATACACTGTGACTTCCTTTGTATAAGTGCCGCTGTCGAGCGTGGTGTTGTTCAAGTCCAGTACCGCACTCAGGTTTGCTACTTTCAGCGCGTTGATATCCGATTCCGGCCCAAAGATTTCTACACCGTTTAAATTTTTCGTGCTGACCGTTACCTTGATGCCGCTTGGCACATTCTTAATATGAATATTGCTGGAAGTTAAATCGAATTTTTTGGAGGTGTAGCCCTCGTTGTCAAAGGAAACCGTGACATTTTCCACACCGGAATTGTTCTTGATATTGCTGTCCAGCTTAATGGGGAAGGAGTACGCGTTCTCCAGATTGATGGATTTCAGGCTGATACTGCCCACCACCAGTTCACTCATATCACCAAGCGTGCCGATGGGCGCGGAAACATCAATCGTTTCCTCGGAAATCACATATTTTAAGACCTCTTCATTAAAATTATCCGGCATGCCTTCAAACTGCACTTTTAACGGCAGTGTTTTCTTTTCGTAAATCCGGAAATCTGCCGAAAGCGCATCCGCACCTGTGACTGTTAGATTGGTATCATCAATCACATTGCCGTCCGCATCGTAGAAGGCGATTTTTCCGTTTGTGGTCGTATAATTATCAGAAAGCTCCCGTACCGCATCCACTTCAAACGCCGCAGAATCAATGCTGTCCACTTTTTCCTGCGGACCGCTCACCGTAATATCGCTTTTGTTCAGGGTTACGCCGTCCAGCGAGTATCCGTCCGCGGGACTGATCCCGGTCGCCTTAATGTCCAGCTTCAGTGTTTTGGTTTTGATCACGTCAAATGTCACTTCCACTTTCGAGGGCGAAACGCTGACCACAGTTAAATCATCGCCGCTGCGGGACTGTACATGAATATCCAAATCATAGGTGCCCGCCTTGGTGACTTTATCGAGGTTTACGGTTGCTTTTAAGTCATCCGCGGAATAATCACCGATTTCGTACCGCATGCCCTTAATGGTTACGGTCACTTTGGTGTCCTTATCAAAATTAATTGTGGAAAGTCCTTGCTCACCGGCAGTGGTGTCGTCCAGTTCCACTGTTACGGGTACATTTGTAATGGTGTTGCTGATTTGCGGGTAGAGCGTCAGCGAAAGCACCGCCCAAATGACAATTGCGGCAACAACGGACAAAACGCGAAGAAAAATGTCGCCGCTGAATTTGCCCTTAAGCTTCATTTTTCTTTTTTCCATACCGTACCGTCCTTTTGGTGTTCACAGGTTTTTCCGGAATCAGCCGTGCCCGGAGCAATTTTTTCAGGCTGTCTTTGGTAAAGCCTCGGGTCAGTTCGCCGTCCTC
>DBRO01000079.1:4307-6619 GCA_002306005.1 Ruminococcus sp. UBA1366
GTATCAATTTGTTCGCCCAGCCTTGTCTGCCGTTCGCAAACAATCAAAGCGCCGGTTGTGGTAGCGGATAAATCCTGTGCCGCCTCGCCGATCGCATCAATCGCGCGCCGCCAAACTTCCTCCGGCGTGTTTTCCTCGCCGGCGTTGAACACGGAAAAGTTTGATACTTTTGTTCTGCCCATTTTTTCAAGAATTCTGCGAAGTTCTGGCTGGAACATGATAATCAGTGCAAGAATTCCCCATTGAAAGAAGGTCTTGAGCAGGAACGTCATTGTTTTTAAATGCAGGAAATTCGCGACTAAATAGCCGATGCAGATAATCGCAATTCCTTTTACCAGTTGTTGCGCGCGGGTTTCGCGCACAAGCTTAAACCCTTTGAAGATCAGATAGGACAGAATTGCCATATCGATAACATCAAAAATAGTGATGGATTTGATGACGCTGATGAGCGCTTTCAGCATTTCTGCCATGAATTCACTTCCCCGGATGAGATACTTACTTATATATTCTAACATAACTCCGGAAAAATCACAAGGGCTTTGCGTAAAACTTTTTCCCTGTTTTTTGATGAAAGCGCACTGTAAAAACTGCACTTGCAATTTTTTCGACAAAGGCTTGACAAACATATGTTCTTGTGCTATCATAGAAGTAAAGAACAAATGTTCTATTTACTTGATTGGGAAGCAGAATTATTAAAATTTGAGAGGAGGAAGTGTTTCCGATAAACGGAAAGAAACAGGAAACATTGACGAAAAGAATGGCGTATGAAGAAATCAGAAAAATGCACGACGAATATCTTTGCACCGCAGCAATGATAGAGGCGCGGCTGTGCGAATTAAAACAGCAGTACGGCAGCTTGCAGGATCAGGACGAGCTGGACTTTATGCGGAAACGGATGGACGTGCTGCATGAGGAATACAACGAACTGATCGAAGATGCCCGTGCCATGGAAAAATATCTCAGGTGACACCGCGTAAGGATGCAGGCGTGCGCGGGGTTGCCCTGCAAAGAACCGCAAACCAACGAACAAGTAGGATAGCAAAATATACGGAGGCGATTGCATCAGACATACCAGAGTTTCGTTTGATTTATTACAAAATCTCATCCCGGACAAGCACGCCGATTGCGAAAATACGGTGCTTTCGTCTCACAGCGGGGAAGTGAAAGCACGTATCATTCGCGAGGCGATTACACAGGATTTAACGGAAAAACAACAGACCTATCTGATCATGTACTTTGTGGAAAACCAGAACATACCGGAAATTGCCGCACGGTTGGGCGTGCATAAAAGTACTGTGTCGCGGACGATTTCCCGTGCAAAAGCAAGGCTTGCGCGCTCCCTGCGCCTGTGGATGCAGGTGAATCGCTGAAAGGCATTGCAACAAAATAATTATACATTTTACAGTGCAAAATCTTATATTTATTCATGTTCATAAAATTTTTTCTTGACTTCTTGCCGTTTAGGTGCTAATATTAATATGTAAGAACAATGTATTTTTATGTTACGAAAACCACCGAAAGGAGGCAGGCTCCCGCGGGAGCACGCGTATGAACAAGCAGCTCTTGCATCAAGTCAAAGAAGCCGCGCTTTCGGTTCTGCCCCTTTGCGTGATTATTTTTGCATTACATTTTACGGTTGCGCCCATGCCGCTTGGCACGTTGGCGCTTTTTATTCCCAGCGTTTTGCTTTTAATTGCCGGACTTGTTATTTTCTCCATCGGGTCCGAAATGTCCATGATTCCGATTGGCGAAATGATTGGTTCGGAATTAACAAAATCCCGCAATCTGTTGGTTATTATTATTGCTGGCTTGTTTTTGGGAACCGTCATGACCATTGCGGAACCGGATTTACAGGTGCTCACCAATCAGGTTCCGGCAATTCCCAATATGGCGTTGGTCGGTGCGGTAGCCCTTGGCGTGGGACTGTTTTTAGTACTGGCTTTGCTGCGAATTATTTTTCAGTTGGATTTGCGGCTGATGTTTTTGATTTCCTATGCTATTGCATTTTTCATTGCAGGGGTATTCTCACCGGATTTCCTTGCTGTGGCGTTTGATTCCGGCGGGGTAACAACCGGGCCGATTACCGTGCCGTTTATTCTTTCCATGGGTATCGGTATTTCCGCAATCCGAGGCAGTAAAAATGCCGAGGAGGACAGCTTTGGCATCTGTGCGCTCAGTTCGATTGGACCGGTGATTGCTGTGCTGATTCTTGGGATTTTCTATGACGCCAACGGCTCCGGCTATGCGTTTGAATCGCCTGAAACCGCCTCCTCCATTGGGGATGTCATCCGGTTGTATGCCGTGGGACTGGC
>DBRO01000079.1:6672-8576 GCA_002306005.1 Ruminococcus sp. UBA1366
TTTTTAACCGGCATTAACATTGGTTTTCTCCCCACGGGAACGTATCTCGGCACAAAAATCGCGGCGCTTTCTTATAACTGGGTGCTGATTCCCATCAGCGGCATCATCGGATTTTTTGTGGTATATGCCGAACCCGCCGTCCACGTGCTGAACAAGCAGGTTGAGGATATCACGAACGGCGCAATTACCCAGAAAATGATGATGGCAGGACTTTCTGTCGGTGTGAGCCTGGGACTGATTTTATCCGTCGTTCGGATTTTATTCCAGCTGAGCTTTTGGTATTTCCTGTTGCCCGGCTATGTGCTTGCACTGGCGCTTTCGTTTTTCACGCCGAAAATTTTTACCGCCATTGCGTTTGACTCCGGCGGGGTTGCCTCCGGCACCATGACGGCGGCATTTATCCTGCCCTTTGCGGTGGGCATTTGCAACAGCGTGGGCGGCAATGTCATGACCGATGCGTTCGGCATTATTTCCATGGTGGCAATGATGCCGCTGATTTCCATACAGGTGCTCGGCGTGGTGTATAACCTGAAAAAGAAACGCAACGAGGCGATCGAAAGCGAACAGGGCGATTTGTATTCCGAAAAAGTTTTGCTGGAATCTCTTTTGGGGTTGAATTCTGAAGACAAATCTGTTATTATAAATTACAGCGTTGCCGGGGAAGTGGAAGAACCGGCACAGCAGGACGAAAAAACACAGGCGGAAAGCCGCACGGAGGCGCTTTCGGAAGAAGCAACCGGCGGTGGGGAAGCTTCCCGAACCGGCGATACGGAAAACACCGGTGAAACAGGGAAGACGGAGTAACCGGCACACGAACCGGTTTGCAGATTGGTGGGAGTTATGCTGGGCGAACAATCAAAATGCAAAGCGCTGACGCTGGTGATGGTTATCATCAACCGCGGTTGCGGCGAAAAGCTGTCCGATATTTTTATCCGGCACAGTATCAATTTTGGATTTTTAGTGCATGGGCGGGGCACTGCCAACACCAAAATTCTAAACTATCTGGGCTTGGGCGAAACCGAAAAAGAAGTAATTTTCTCCATTATGCCTGATACCTTAGCAGAGGTTGTGCTGGAGGAATTCAATCATCCCGAAAGCCTGGGTATGCCGGGCAAGGGCATTGCGTTTTCGCTCTCGGTGGATTCGCTGTTGTATGCCCATGCTAAGCGCACGCTAAAAGCGCAGGTGATAACCGAATGTGATGTAACCGAAGGAGGAAACGCTGTGCATAACGAAAACGAGCATGATTTAATTATTGCCATCACGAACGTGGGTTACTCCGAGGACGTGATGGAATGTGCAAAAAAAGCCGGTGCAACCGGCGGAACGATTCTGCACGCGCGCGGCGTAGGACAAAAAGATGCAGAAAAATTCTTCGGCATTTCGATTCAGTCCGAAAAGGAAATGGTACTGATGGTGGTAAAACGTACCGTCCGTGACCAGATTACTGATGCAATTGCAGAAAAAATGGGCGCGAAATCCGATGCCATGACATTGGTGTTCTCCCTGCCCGTCAACGGTGTNNCAGACATAAAAGCCCGTTGCAGTATCAAACTGTGACGGCTTTTTTATACGGCGCCGGTGCATTTTTTCCTTTCTGCCGTCATAAGATTGAAAAAACAGCAGGAAAGGAAAATCCGAATGTTACGAAAAATTTTTATGAAAATCTTCACTTTGTGTGCAAGCGTTGCTTTGTTGGCGGGTTGCGCGCAAGGGCGTGTGGGCGCGGACAGGCTGGAGCCGGCAGTGACGGAGAAAACCCAACGCTTGAGTTTGACATCCCGTACAGTACGAAACGACTATACGCCGCTGAATTTTGCCCAGCAAAAGGCGATGTGGTTTGCGTACTTTGAAATTAGCGAAATGTTGGAAAATCAGTCGGCGGCGCAGTTTACGGATAAGAT
>DBRO01000079.1:8609-10925 GCA_002306005.1 Ruminococcus sp. UBA1366
AAAAATATGGATCCCACTGCCGGCTACGATCCGCTGGAAATTATGGTTGCCGCCGCGCACGAACGCGGGCTGTCCATTCATGCATGGATCAACCCCATGCGGTGTGAAACGGAATCCGTAATTGCCGCAACGGATGAAAACAATCTGATTCGGCAGTGGTATGATAATCCAGATACCAACGGTACCTATCTGGTGAAAATTGAGGGCGATGAGCATTTGTGGCTCAACCCCGCGTACAGTGAAGTGCGGGAACTCATTGCGGCTGGCGCGGCTGAAATTATCAGCCGGTACAAAGTGGATGGACTAAACATTGATGATTATTTCTATCCCACGGCGGATGAGGATTTTGACGAAGCTGCGTTTGCAGTTTCGGGAATGGAGGCACTGTCGGAATTCCGGCAGAGCAATACCACGATGATGGTGAAAGCTTTGTACGATGCGGTGAAATCCGCCAATCCAAAGGCACTGTTCGGCATTTCGCCGCAGGGAAATATCCCCAATAATTACGGTTCGCTTGCCGCGGATGTACGGCTTTGGGCAAGCGAGGCGGGGTATGCGGATTATATGGCACCGCAGGTGTATTACGGCTTTCAAAATTCCGCCGCGCCGTTTACCCAAACCGTTGCACAATGGGAGGAACTGGTGAAAGATTCCGGCGTGGGGCTTGTGATTGGACTTGCCGCGTATAAGGTTTCCTCCGAGGAGGAATTTATAAAAACCGATGGGATTCTAGCGAAAATGATTGCCGCCACACAAGAACAAGCCCCCGGTTGCGGGGTAGCACTCTATAATTATTCCTCGCTGTTTGCGCCGGAATCGGAATTTGCCGACCGCGTAGAAAGCGAAAGAACGCAAATTCGGCAGGTGTGGGAATAACGGTATTTGTACTTGCAAAGCCGTACCTGTTGTGCTATAATAGTACCATATTACGCGAAAAGCCTTGTGAATTCCTGTATGATGCAGAAATTTACGGCATTTGCAGATTTATAGGTGGTATGGGATGTTTGAAATTGTGACAAAAAGGAAGCTCAACGATTCGGTTGTGCTGATGGAGGTGAAAGCGCCCCTGATTGCGAAAAAAGCGCAGGCAGGGCAGTTCATTATCTACCGCACGGACGAACGGGGCGAGCGGGTTCCGCTGACCATTGCGGACAAAAATCCGGAGGCGGGTACGATTACGATTATCTTTCAGACAATCGGCGGCAGTACCAAGTCTTTGGCGGCGCTGAACGCGGGGGACAGCATTTTAGATGTGTCCGGCCCGCTGGGGATGCCCACGCATTTTGAGGAAGGAATCAAAAAAGCTGTCGTGATCGGGGGAGGCGTCGGCTGTGCAATTGCGTATCCGCAGGCAAAAAAGCTCTTTTCGGAGGGCGTTTCGGTGGATGTGATTGCGGGATTCCGCAACAAGGATATTGTGATTTTAGAGGACGAAATGCAGGCGGTTTCCGACCGTTTGATTATTGCCACGGATGACGGCAGTTACGGAAAAAAAGGCTTTGTAACGAATATTCTCAAGGAACTGATTGACGCGGGCACGCAGTACGATGTCGCCGTGGCAATCGGGCCGGTTCCCATGATGAAAGCGGTGGCGGCGGTGACCAAACCGTACGGCATAAAAACCATTGTTTCGCTCAATCCGATTATGATTGACGGCACGGGAATGTGCGGCGGGTGCCGGGTAACCGTGGGCGGAAAAATCAAATACGCCTGCGTGGACGGGCCGGATTTTGACGGGCATGCGGTGGATTTTGATGAACTGATGCGCCGGAATGCGTCCTATCGCGGGGAGGAACAACATTCCTGTCGGCTGACGGGTACGGTGCGAAGCCGTGGGAACGCAAATACGGAGGAAAAGTAAGAACGGAGAGGAGCAAGCCTTTTTATATAGGTGAAAATTATGCCGAATATGTCGAATAAAAAAACCCCCATGACCGAGCGCGACCCGAAAGTTCGTGCGCGGGATTTTGTGGAGGTTTCAGAGGGATACACGCCGGAGGAGGCAATGGAGGAGGCTCAGCGGTGCTTGAACTGCAAGCACAAGCCTTGCGTTGCCGGCTGTCCGGTTTCTGTGCGGATACCGGAGTTTTTGGCGTTTGCCGCAACGGGGGATTTTAAGGCGGCTTATGATGTGATTAAAACAACGAATTCCTTGCCGGCGGTTTGCGGACGGGTTTGTCCGCAAGAAAGCCAGTGCGAGGGTAAATGTGTGCGCGGGATCAAGGGCGAACCGGTTGCCATTGGCAGGCTGGAACGCTTTTGTGCCGATTATGTGCGGGAAAATCAACTGGAGGAAGCGCAGACGATTGCGCCCTC
>DBRO01000015.1:0-242 GCA_002306005.1 Ruminococcus sp. UBA1366
CCCTACCGCGAGCCGCTTGAAATCACAGGATTTCGATTTGGCTCCGGACAAAAAGCCGCTTGCATTGCCGGTTCCATGCGGGGAAACGAAATCCAGCAGATGTATGTGTGTGCGAAGCTGGTGAAAAAGCTCAAGGGCTTGGAGGAACGCGGTAAGCTGGTAGCGGACAAGGAAATCCTTGTTGTGCCGTGCATGAATGCGTATTCCATGAACATTGGCAAGCGGTTTTGGACGATGGACAA
>DBRO01000015.1:269-6203 GCA_002306005.1 Ruminococcus sp. UBA1366
TACGAATACGGCATACAGCTGGCGAGTTTCTATCAGCCGGGCAGGTTTTTGCCGCATGTGAAGATGATGCGGACGGGGTTTATTGATTCGCGGCTGATGAAGCGGTTTGGGTTGCCGTATGCGATTATTCGCACCCCGCGCCCGTATGACACGACCACGCTGAATTATAACTGGCAGGTGTGGGAAACCAAAGCATTCTCACTATATGCCGAATCCACAGACCATATTGATGAGGTTTCCGCTGATATGGCGGTAAATGCGATTTTACGGTTTTTATCGGAGTCGGGGATGATTCAATACACGATTCACAAGGGATACCAGACGGAAATTTTGCGCGAAGAGCAGATTGTGCAGTCCAAAGCGCCGTGCGGCGGGATTTTCCGTTCCGCGGTAACGGTTGGCGCGGAAGTGACGGCAGGACAGAAGCTGGGCGAAATGATCGACCCGATGGATGCGGAAATTTTGGCGGAAATTACCGCGCCGCAGGACGGGGTTGTGTACTATCAGCTCGACCGTCCGCTGATTATCGAAGGCGCGGTTTTATACAAAACAATTCTCAGGAAAAGATAGTAACCAGTTGGGATACGCATATTGGAGGGGTTTCTATGGAGAAATACACGGTTTTAGTTGTTGAGGACGACAGAAGTATGGGGGTTTATCTTTCTTCGATACTTTCCAAAAACAATTATGATGTGCATTACACAAGGAGCGGAAAAAAAGCGCTCAGCCTTGTGTATGAGCTTTCGCCGCACCTGATTATTATGGATTACGGCTTGCCGGACATCAGCGGCACGGAAGTGATTTGCCGGATTCGGCGGCATTTGGACATTCCGATTGTGATTATTTCCGGCAGAAACCGCGAGGAAGATAAAGTGCGTGCCTTGGATTTGGGCGCGGATGATTACATAACTAAGCCCTTCGGCACATACGAAATGCTTGCCCGCTTGCGGGTGGCTTTACGTCACAGCTGCTGCCAGCGCGCCAACGAGCTGAGTATTTATCGTTACAAAAACATGATGATCGATTTTGAAAAGCGCAACATTGTTTTGGCGGAAAACGAAGTGCATTTAACGCAGAACGAATACCGGATTGTTTCTTTGCTTGCTAAAAACGGCGGAAAAGTTTTGACGCACGAATATATTATCAACAAGGTTTGGGGCTGTGCGGTGAACGACGACAACAAAATTCTGCGGGTGAATATTACGAACATCCGGCGCAAAATTGAGGAGAACCCCACCGAGCCGGAGTATATCTTTACCGAAATCGGCGTGGGCTACCGGATGCATGAATCGGTGGTTTAGCAAAAAAATCGCAGTAAAAAACATAATCCGGCGAAAGAACAACAAAGTTCTTCCGCCGGATTTTTTATAGTTTGACTGCTTTTTTGCTGAGCTCCTCGTATTTTAATTTGGTTGCCTGACCGCCGCGAATATGACGTTCCCGTTTGTTTTCTTCCAGCACTTCCTTGACCTGTTCGTAGAGTTGGGGCTTGATTTTACAGAGCTTTTCGGAAACGTCTTTATGTACGGTGCTTTTGCTTATTCCAAACTGTTTGGCGGTCGCCCGGACAGTTGCTTTGTGATTCAGGATAAATTCGCCCAAAATAATTGAGCGGTCTTGGTCCTTTGGCAAATCCATTACTCTCACTCCAATTCACTTTTTGTAAATATATATGCGCGAATTGGTGCTTTATGTTTGAAAAGAATAGGTTTCTATCAAAATAATAAAATATGGAAGTCCTGTACAGAAGGACATTCTTTTCAAAAAATCCGTACAGACTACTTGTAAAGTTCAAAGTGCCGGCGTATAATGGAAATGAACTGTTTTTACGAAGGGCGAGGTGTTTGTATGTGCGGACAGTACACGTTGTTTGAGGATGAAAACCCCAAAATGCGCGGAGTTGTCGCCGAAATGAATTCACGGCTGGAATCCGCCGGCGAAAAGCCTGTGAAAACCGGCATAATAAAGCCCACGGATCGTGCGCCGGTTTTTGTTGCAAATTCCGGAGAAATCCTGTCCTGCGCGATGGATTGGGGCTATGCGGGGTTTGGCAAAAGCCGAATCATCATCAATGCACGGGCGGAAACCGCTACACAAAAGCCGATGTTTTCGCAGGGGGTGGCGCGTTTTCGCTGTGTAGTACCGGCAACGGGATTCTATGAATGGAACCGTGCTTTACCGGACAAGCCGCGTTATCGGTTTGGCTTTTCGGAAAGTCCCGCGCTGTACATGGCGGGGTTGTACCAGCAAACGGACGGATTTCCGCGGTTTGTGATTGTAACCTGTCCGGCGAGGGGGGCGCTTGCACAAATTCACGACCGTATGCCGGTGATTTTGATGCCGGATAAACTGACTGCTTGGTTGGGTAATGCACAAAAAGCACAGGAGATTTTGCACACTGGCGGTGCGGTGCCGCAGCAGATTCCCGATTTGCAGCGCTAGTCAGTGAATTAGAATTGATATTTGACAATTTCCGAATAATATAGTATAATAAAAAACGAATTTTACCGGTTTGACGAATGTATACGGCGAAAGGGTTTGTTTATGGCATACAGCATCTTGTTGACAGTATATAGCGGAGAAAGTCCCGCCTTTTTTAAAGATTGTTTGGCAAGTATGTTTGCCCAGACGGTGATGACGGATGATTTTGTCCTGATGTGTGACGGCGCATTGCGTCCGGAGCATCATGCAATTATAAAAGAATATGAAAGCCGGTATCCGGAGATTTTTCACCCGGTGTTTTTAAAGAAAAACATTGGTACAGGAAGATGCAAGGATCAGGGCATTGCGTTGTGCAAAAACGAACTGATTGCGATTATGGATTCGGATGATATTAGCGTGCCGGAGCGCTGTGCATTGCAGGTTGCGTATTTTGAGAGCCATCCGGAAACCGGAGCTTTAGGCGGCTATGTGCGGGAATTTGATTCCGCGACGGGCAAGACGATTGCTTTGCGAAAAACGCCGCTTTCTGATGTGGAAATCAAGCAGTATGCCAGACGGCGGAATCCGCTGAACAATCAAACCATCATGTTCCGGAAATCTTTGATGCAAAAAATCGGACGGTATTCCACACTGCCACGCTGTGAGGATTATGATTTTGTGTCGCAGTTGATTTTGGCGGGAGCGGTGTGTGCGAATCTGCCGCAAGTGCTGGTGGACTACCGTGTGACTTCCGCAAATTATGAGCGCCGCAGCAGTTGGGTGAACACGAAAGCATTTATTGCTGTGCGTTGGAAGAACTTTCGGCGGGGGTTGTCATCCTTTACGGATTTTTTGGTACCGTGCGTGGCACAGCTTTTGTTGTTCTTACTGCCGAAAAAGCTGACGGGAAAGTTTTATCAGCAGTTTTTACGGTAAAACGATACGATGATGAGTCGAACAGGAAGGAGCGGGTTTTTTCGGCGGTCTTTCGCCGGAATGCCGAGAACTGAATGGGACATTGCAAAGCGATTTCAGGCTTAATAGAAATTATTAAAGAACATAAAGGGCAGCGAAAACAGATTTTGCTGCTTTCTTATAACGATCTTGTGATAAAATACAAAGGGGCAGTGCTGGGTTTTCTTTGGGCGGTGATTAAGCCGTTATTTACACTGCTGATTTTACTGTTTGCGTTTGAAGTCGGAATCCGGTCTTCCTCGGATGTGAGCGGTGTGCCTCGGTATATCTTTTTGCTGACCGGGTATATTCCGTGGTTTTATGTTCAGGAATCCATACTGGGCGGGGCGCGCTCGATCCGAAAGAATCAGCAATTTGTTACGAAACTGACGTTTCCGGTTTCCAACATTATGACNNTGGTTTTCAAGGGCTTTGGGCTGAGCCTTTTTAGCTTGCAGTATTTTTATTACAGCACGCTGATGTTTTTCTTTTTTCTTGCGCTTTCGTGGGCAACCGCGCCTCTCAGTGCGTTTAGCAAGGACTTTGAAAATTTGGTTTCCACGGTAATTACGGGAATGTTTTGGCTTTCCGGTGTGTTTTGGAACACCTACGACATTAAAACCGGCTGGCTGCGGGATTTAATGCTGCTGAATCCGATAAATTATTTTGTGAATGGTTACCGCAAGGCTTTTNNAACCGTGATTTTTTACGTGGAATTCTTGATGATTATTTTGGTGGGCGCGTATTATTATAAAAAGCTGCGGAAGATTTTGCCTGATGTACTGTAGCGAAAGGGGGAACCTGACGGTTTGGAGCCGGTAATTGCATTTGAGAATGTCCGCAAGGAATATTTTCTATATAAAAATAACAAAGCGCGGTTCAAGGCGATTTTTACGAACAACCGCGGAGTGAAAAAGCATTTGGCGCTGGATGGCATCAGCTTTTCGATACAAAAGGGCGAATCCGTTGGGATTATCGGCAAAAATGGCGCGGGAAAATCCACCGTTTTAAAGATGATCACGGGCGTGAGTTTTGCCACAGAGGGCACGGTTTCCGTGCAAGGGAAGGTTGCGGCGTTGCTGGAACTGACGGCGGGGTTTTCGCCGGAGCTGACGGGCAGGGAGAATATTTATCTGAAAGGGTATATTCTCGGCTTGAATGACAAGGAAATTCGCGAAATTGAGCAGAAAATTATAGAATTTGCCTGCTTGGACGAATACATCGACCAGCCTGTCCGGACGTATTCCAGCGGGATGAAGTTGCGGCTGGGGTTTGCGATTAACATCAACATTGAGCCGGATATACTGGTGATAGACGAGGCGCTGAGCGTGGGGGACGCGGAGTTCCGCGCAAAATGCCGCAAAAAAATTAACGAGCTGATTGCTTCCGGTGTGACGGTGCTGTTTGTCAGCCACTCCATGGAAGCGGTGAAGGAAACCTGTTCGCGGGCAATTTATTTGGAAAACGGTAAAATCAAGTTTGATGGACCGGTGGAAGAGGCGTTTGCGGTTTATAAACCGCCGAAGAAAAAATAAAAAAACCGTATTCGCACGGCAAGGTGCGGATACGGTTTTTGTGTAGTTCCATGATTATGCGACAAAATAAACATGATACCAGACAAGGAACGAGAACACCGTCCAGATTTTACGGGAGTTGTCGTACTTGCTGTTTTTGTGGTCGTCCAGCAGGGCGACAAGCTTTTCGGTGTTGAAAAATTTCTGTGCGGATTCGCCGGTAAACGCCTTTTTAACGATGCCGTAGTATTTTTCCTCTTTCAGCCACACGCGTGTCGGCACGGGGAAACCGAGCTTTTTCTTGTTCGCTGTTTGGGGCGGGCAGGCTTTGAGCGCCGCTACACGCATGGCATACTTGGTGTTTTCTTTCGTTACCCGATAGCGTGTGGGAATATGCGATGCCAGTTTCATGACTTCCTTATCAAGGAACGGCACGCGCAGTTCCAGCGAGTGCGCCATGCTCATCTTATCGGCTTTCAGCAGAATGTCCCCCGTCATCCAGAGATGCAAATCCAGATACTGCATTTTTGTTACGGCATCTTTGTCCTTGACTTTCTCATAGAACGGTTGGGTAATTGCCGTTGCCGCAGGTGCGTTGGTGTGAATTTTCAACAGTTCACGGCGTTCTTTTTCGCTGAACATATAGGCGTTGCCGATGAAGCGTTCCTCTAAATCCTTACTGCGCCGGATCAGGAAATTCAAGCCGCGTTTTGCGGGGAACAGCCCCGCTGCCGCGCCGATGGCTTTGCGAATCGGCTTGGGAATATGATTGTAGAACTCCATGTCGTGGGGTTCTTTATAAATATTGTAGCCGCCAAAAATTTCGTCCGCACCCTCGCCGCTCAGGACAACTTTTACGGATTCCGCTGCCTTTTGGCATACAAAGAACAGTGCCACTGCCGCAGGGTCGGCAAGNNGGTTCGTCCATATGGTACTGCACGCGGGGCAGGCTGTTCCAGAATTCCTCCGCCGTGATGACTTTTGAGAAATTGTCCTTGTGAATATACTTGGAGAACTCCTTGGCATAACCGATTTCGTTGTAGCG
>DBRO01000015.1:6354-7749 GCA_002306005.1 Ruminococcus sp. UBA1366
TAAAAAACGTTTCCTCGGTGGGGGAGTACTGGAAGGTGAGGTAGTTTTCCAGCGCGGTTTCGTTGAGTTCTTTTACAAAGGCAGGGTGCGCTAAAAAGCTTTTGATTTCTGAGCCGTACATTAGGGTATCGCCAAACTGCCCGTAGTACAGGGGTTTAATGCCAAAGAAATCCCGCGCGCCGAACAGTCTGCCGCGGTTTTTATCCCACAGCACAAAGCTGAACATGCCCCGCAATTTGTTCAGCAGGTCGGTACCCCATTCTTCATAGCCGTGAATGAGCACTTCGGAGTCGGTTTGGGTGGCAAAGCTATGCCCGCAGGCAAGCAGTTGTTCGCGCAGGGGTTGGTAATTGTAAATTTCTCCGTTAAAAGTCAACACCACGGAACGATCTTCATTAAACATCGGCTGACTGCCCGCCTCGGAAAGGTCAATAATGGACAGCCGGCGGAATCCCATCGCAACGGATTCGTCCACATATTTTCCCGCGGAATCCGGCCCGCGGTGTTTAATCCTGTCCATCATCGCGCCAATAACCTCGGACGCATTTTCTATTTGGTTTGTAAACCCTACAAAACCGCACATATAGCTCCCTCTTTTCTGCAATTTTTCTGTTTATAAAATTTATTTTACTACATTTGTACCGGCTTTGCAAGCAAATTTTTCTTTTTTCGGCTGCGCTCTTGCAATTATAAAATGAATCCGCTATAATATAGGTAAAGAAATGGCTTCGACAACGAACGGAGGCGGGAACAAAATGCAGGACAAGCGTGACGGAAAAAAGAAAAAGAGTCCGTTTTTTCGCGTGGATTTGCTGCTGATACTGATTCTGGTGATTATTGCCGTGTGCTTTGTGGTGTATATGGCGAATACCTCTTTGGAGGATGTGCTGAAATAGCCGGGATAGTTCCAGTTTATGCAGCGCGCGGGAAATCGGTTATTTTTCCTTGGATTATTTTTATGATTTTGCGATTCATGCGCAAAAAGCATTGGCTTTTGCGCTTTTTTTGTGCGAAAATTTCAATTTGCTCACGCACAAAATGTAAAATAAAGGCACTTAAATTTGTGCAGATTCACCAAAAATCCATGGAAGAAATGCGCAAAATCAACCCTTGACAATTTTAACGGAATACTATATACTTGTATTTAGTGATTTAGAAAACACTATATCTAGTGGTTGCCCCGAAAAGTAGAGGAACGGGGCAGGGGAAAGGACGATTTGCAGTGATTTTAAAAATTAAAAAACGCGACGGTCGCGAAACAGTATTTGATATTCAGAAAATTGCCAATGCGATTTTTAAGGCGGCGCAGTCGCTGGGCGGAAATGATTACGAAATGGCGCTGACGCTTGCCGGAAAAGTTGCGGACAAGCTGATGGAACAGGGCAAGGAAAGCCC
>DBRO01000015.1:7815-11085 GCA_002306005.1 Ruminococcus sp. UBA1366
AAGTCTTCTAAAGATAGCGACATTAAGCGCGAAAATGCCAATATTGACGGCGATACCGCCATGGGAACGATGCTTAAGTATGGTTCTGTGGGCGCAAAGGAATTCTATGAGATGTTTGTGCTGGACAAAAAGCACGCAAAAGCGCATGAGGAGGGTGATATTCACATTCACGACCTCGATTTCCTGACGCTGACAACTACCTGCTGTCAAATTGATTTGGTGAAGTTATTCAAGAAAGGCTTTTCCACCGGACATGGATTTTTGCGGACACCGAATGATATTTCCAGCTATTCGGCGCTTGCCTGCATTGCGATTCAATCCAACCAGAACGACCAGCACGGCGGACAGAGCGTGCCGAACTTCGATTATGCGATGGCGGACGGCGTGCGCAAAACCTTTGTGAAAAATTACCGCGACAACATTGCGCGCGGACTGGCACTGCTGGATGGGATAGAAAATGCGGGCGAAATTGCCAAGGGCATTGTTGCGCAGGTGAAGGCGGATAAAGACCTTGTGCCAACCCTTTCCAACGACAACGGCTACCAGCAGGCAGAGGCGGAATTGCTTTCTAAATATGCGGATGCGGAAAGCATTGCGCGGATCCAGAAATTCGCTTACAACACCAGTGTAAAGGAAACCGACCGCGCAACCTATCAGGCAATGGAGGCGCTGGTACATAACCTCAACACGATGAATTCCCGTGCGGGCGCACAAACGCCGTTTTCTTCCATAAACTATGGCACGGATACTTCCGTGGAGGGCAGAATGGTCATTAAGAACATTCTGCTTGCCAACGAGGCGGGTTTGGGCAACGGTGAAACGCCGATTTTCCCGATCCACATTTTTAAAGTCAAAGAGGGCGTAAATTACAATCCCGAAGACCCCAGCTACGATTTATTTAAGCTGGCTTGTCGGGTTTCGGCAAAGCGGTTGTTCCCAAATTTCTCCTTTATTGATGCGCCGTTCAACCTGCCGTATTACCATGCGGGCGACCCGAACACGGAAATTGCTTATATGGGCTGCCGGACGCGTGTGATTGGCAACGTGTACGACCACAACCGCGAAATCGTCACCGGCAGGGGAAATTTAAGCTTTACTTCCGTAAACCTGCCCCGCCTTGCGATTAACGCTAAGGGCAATGTGGAATTGTTTTTCCAGAACCTAGAGGAGATTATGTCGCTGGTGGTGGATCAGCTTCTGCATCGGTTCCGGATTCAGGCTTCTAAAAAGGTGAAAAACTATCCGTTCCTGATGGGACAGGGGATTTGGATTGATTCCGACAAGCTGGGACCGGACGATGAAGTGGGCGAAATTCTCAAGCACGGTACGCTTTCCATGGGCTTTATTGGGTTGGCGGAAACGCTGAAATCCCTGATTGGCAAGCACCACGGCGAGAGCGAGGAGGCACGTGAACTGGGACTGAGAATTGTTGGCAGAATGCGGGCGCGTATGGATGAGGAATCCCAAAAGTATGGTTTAAATTTCTCCCTATTGGCAACGCCGGCGGAAGGACTTTCCGGACGGTTTGTGAAGATGGACCGTGAGCGTTACGGCGTGATTGCCGGTGTAACCGACCGCGAATATTACACCAATTCGTTCCATGTGCCGGTGTATTATAAAATCAGCGCGTATGATAAAATTAAAATTGAAGCGCCTTACCATGCGCTCACAAATGCCGGTCATATCAGCTATGTGGAGCTGGACGGCGACCCGCTGAAAAACCTTGCCGCGTTTGAGAAAATCGTGCGCTGTATGAAGGAATCCGGCATTGGGTATGGCTCTATCAATCATCCGGTGGACAGAGATCCCGCCTGCGGTTACACGGGGATTATCGGCGACCGCTGCCCGAAGTGCGGCAGAACTGAAGAAGAACATTACAGCGCAACCGTTCGTATGAAGCGAATCGGCTGCTGCGGATAATCGATTGGCGGAGAAATCCGCCTTTCTTTTTCGAGGAGGAATCAGAGATGAAAATCCGGCTTGCCGGACTGGTAGGGGATTCAATTGTAGATGGCCCCGGACTGCGGTTTACGGTGTTTGTACAGGGGTGTCCGCACCATTGCAAGGGGTGTCACAATCCGCAAACGCATGATTTTGGCGGGGGGTATGACGGGGATACGGACGAGGTGCTGGAAAAGATTCTGGCAAACCCACTGCTGGACGGGGTGACGTTCAGCGGGGGAGAGCCATTTTGCCAAGCACGGGAGCTAGCGGATTTGGCGCGGAAATGCAAGGAAAAAGCGCCGTTAAATTTGATGATTTACACGGGATTTTTATACGAATATCTGCAAGAACACGCGGACGAAACCAATGGCTACCGCGAACTGCTTTCGCTGGCGGATTATTTGGTGGACGGGAAATTTGAGGAGGACCAAAAAAGCTATCAGCTCAATTTCCGTGGGAGCGCGAACCAGCGGATCATCGATGTGCAGCAGACGCTGGCAAGCGGTGCGGTGGTGCAGACAGAGTTGGAATGACGTTGAACATTCAGCGGGCTACATAAAAATAGAAAACAGCATCGGACAAACGAGCAGGTTTGAACGGTGCTGTCTTTTTGCGCTTTCGCAATTTTTTGTGAAAGGCTGTGGCGAATTATAATAAAACAAAAAAATGAAATTGGATTTCTTTGTGGGAAACATCAATTGACAAGCGCAGCGACATCCTGTAAACTAATAGATGGTTAGCTAATGCTAACCCAAGCCACGTTTTGGTGGCAGATTTCACGATGAAATCATGATGTTGAAAATCCGGCGTTCTGTTTCTATGCGGGACGCCGGATTGATTACGACCTATAAAAGGAGGAGATTTTTTGTTTCAAAAGGTACTGGGTTACGCCGGCGAGAACCGCAGGAAAACGTATGCTTCTGTTGTAATTTTGCTGCTTGCTGTTGTGTTGCAGGTGCTGCCGTTCCTGTTTGTATATCAGCTGCTTCGCCCATTGTTACTGGGGCAGTCCCTGCCGGCGGGAAAGATTGTACTTTGGCTGGGCTTGATTGCTGTGTGCTTGATTTTAAACGCGCTTTTTTACATCAAGGGGCTGTCTTTATCCCATGAGAGCGCTTATCGGACGCTGAAAAACCTGCGGATTTCCTTACAGGAAAAACTGGAACGCCAACCGTTGGGTGTGATTCAGGAAAAGGGCGTGGGCGGTTTAAAAAAGCTGTTCATTGATGACATTGAAAACATTGAGCTTTTGCTTGCACACGCTTTACCGGAAGGCATTGCAAATCTGGCTGTGCCGGTGATGGTGTTTGCGGGAATGTTCTTTGC
>DBRO01000015.1:11255-12065 GCA_002306005.1 Ruminococcus sp. UBA1366
GCCGTTTGGCGGATATTTTGTGCTGCGGGGGTGGTCCACGCTGCCGGATCTGGCATTGATCTTGTGTATGTCCGTGGGCATTGGTGCGCCGTTGCTGCGCGCGATGGGATTTATGTCCACCATGCCCCAGATTAACTTTAAAATTAATAGTTTGGAGGAGGCGCTGAATGCACCGCCGCTACTCCAAAACGACACGCCTTTTTCAGGAAAAAAATCATGATGTGACGTTTCAGGACGTGCATTTTTCCTATCAGGAAAGCGAGGTGCTGCATGGAGTTTCCATTACGGTACCGGAGGGCAGCTTAACGGCACTGGTTGGGGAATCCGGCAGTGGAAAATCCACGCTGGCAAAGCTGTTGGTGCATTTTTATGACATCGGCGGCGGCAGTATTCAAATTGGCGGGCAGGATATTCGCAAAATGGGTGTGGAAGCGCTGAACCAACAGATTTCCTATGTGGCGCAGGAGCAGTTTTTGTTTAACACTACGCTGATGGAAAATATTCGTCTTGGCAAGCTGGATGCAACAGATGAGGAAGTTTTGGCGGCGGAAAAAGCGCAGTGCGGGGAATTCCTTGCAAGACTGGACAAGGGAATTTACGCCATGGCAGGGGATTCGGGCAAGCAGCTTTCCGGCGGTGAACGGCAGCGGATTTCACTGGCAAGGGCAATTTTGAAAAATGCGCCCATTGTAGTGCTGGATGAAGCAACGGCGTTTATGGACCCCGAAAACGAGGAAAAAATGAACGAAGCCATTGCGGAAGTCATCAAAGGAAAAACGGTGATTGTAATTGCTCATCGGCTGCATTCCA
>DBRO01000015.1:12083-12494 GCA_002306005.1 Ruminococcus sp. UBA1366
GCTGTCCGGAATACCAAAGATTATGGCAGGCGGCGCAAGGCAGTGCGCAGTGGCGGGTCGGTATTTCGGAAGGAGGCGCTGTGAAATGCTGCGATTAATCCGACGAATTCTTTCGATTTCCGGCAAATACAAAGCGAGAATCCGGACTGCGTATTTGTTTTCCTTCTTGAAGGCAATTTGCGCTAAGGCAAGCATTGGTTTTGCCTTTGTTTTGCTGGTCGCGTTTTTAGAAGGCAAAGCGGATGCCGATTTATGCTTGTGGATTGGCATTGGCGCGGCAGTCAGTGTAATTCTGCAAATGGCATTCCAACATTTGGTGAATATGCTGCAATCGGCGGCGGGCTATATGATTTTTGCGGATAAACGGATGGAATTGGGTGCGCATTTACAAAAAATGCCCATGGGATATTT
>DBRO01000015.1:12651-16893 GCA_002306005.1 Ruminococcus sp. UBA1366
CAAAGCGAAAACTTAACGGAGGCGGTGCTGGATTTTGTCGAGGGCATTGGAATTATTAAAACCTATAACTTGCTGGGTGAGAAATCAAAAGAGCTGTCTGATAATTTCCGCGAAAGCTGCCGGAAAAACATTGAATTTGAGGAAAACGCCGCAGTTTGGCAACGCCGTTTGAATTTGCTGTACGGAATGGGTGCGGTACTTGTTCTGGGCGTGTCCTTGTATTTGTATTCGTCCGGACGGATGGAAGCGGCATTCCTTGTGGGGATACTGCTGTTTGTGCTTGATTTATTCACGCCGGTGAAGGCGCTATGCAACGATAGTGCGCGGCTGACCGTGATGAGCAGCTGCATGGATCGGATTGAAGAAGTGTTTGCCGAAGCGGAATTGCCGGACGTCGGTAAAAGCAGGATTCCTGCGGCAACGGGTGAACCGGAGGTTTCCTTCCGCCATGTTAGTTTTGGTTATGGGAAAAAGGAAGTGCTGCGGGATATTTCTTTTGATTTGCAAAAAAACAGCATGATGGCGCTGGTGGGACCGTCCGGAGGCGGAAAATCTACCATTGCAAGCCTTTTAGCACGCTTTTGGGATGTGAAATCCGGGCAGGTGCTGGTGCGCGGTATGGATATTCGCGAGGTGCCGCTTGGAGAACTGATGCATCATATCAGCATGGTATTCCAGCGGGTATATTTGTTTCAGGATACGATTTACAACAACATTAGTATGGGCAGACCGGATGCCACGGAGGCGGAGGTTATGGATGCTGCGAAAAAGGCGCGCTGTTATGATTTTATCATGGCTTTGCCGGAGGACTTTCAAACGGTTGTGGGAGAAGGGGGCGAAACCCTTTCCGGCGGGGAAAAACAGCGGATTTCCATTGCGCGGTGTATTTTAAAGGACGCGCCGGTTGTTATTTTAGACGAAGCGACCGCCAGCGTGGATGCCGACAACGAAAGCTATATTCAACAGGCAATCAGCGAATTGTGCAGGGGAAAAACCTTGCTGGTCATTGCTCACCGACTGGGTACGATCCGGAATGCAAACCGCATTTTGGTGATTGCCAACGGGCAAATCCGGCAGGAGGGTACACATGACGAGCTAATGCGTGCCGGGGGTATGTACCGCGATTTTGTTACGGTGCGCGAAAACAGCCGGGGCTGGAGCAGAAGTTCATCAATTACTTGACAAATGGATGCAGATTGTTTATACTGGAAGAAAGGAAAACTTCTAGTGTAAGGACGTGTATGTATGGCAGAGCATGAGGAAAAGAAAGTCCTCGGGCACGAACAGCAGACGGAGGCGCAAGCACCGGAGAAGTCTGCTGAGCGACTGAAAAAGCAATCGGATTATCTGCAAAAAGTCATTGGGTTGGCGGTGATCGGTTGCCTGAGTGCGGGATTGATTTTACTTGCTGTGTTTGGCGGAAACAAAGATGGGATTCAAACGGATGGCAAAATAACCGGCACAGTTCCCACAATCGTATCCGAATTAGAAACCACAACCGGTGGGAAAACTGCTTTGGCAGAAACAACCGGAGTGGATTCGGACAGTTTGACGGATACACAGGCGCAAACGACAACCGCTGCACAGTCGGGAACGACTTCCGGCACAAAAACAGAGGCTGCAACAGCGGAACAAAGCAGTTCCGCCAAGCAGGAAAATACAACAAAGAAAACCGAAACCCAAGCAGGGCAGGTAACGCAGTCCACGAAGAAAACCACGCAGAAAACAACACAAAAAACCACGCAGCAAACTGCCGCAAACACAACAAAAAAGACCACTGCGAAAACCAATTCGGTGGTGTCCGGAAAGCTTGTTGTTTCCTACACGATGACCAATTCGTGGGTGGAAGGCGATATGACTTGTTCGCAGTTTGAGGTGGAAATCAAAAATAGCGGTTCTTCCGCAAAAACCGGCTGGACAGCAAAAATGCAGGTGCCGAGCGGCGGCAGTGTGTTCGGCAAATGGAATTGTGAGATTCCCGAAGGTGCTGGAACTGTAACGATTACGCCAATGGGGTATAACAGCGAGATTCCCGCTGGCGGCAGTGTGAGTTTTGGGTTCCAGATAAAAACAAGCGGCGATTTTACACCGCAGATTACCATACAATAAAACAAAGCTCTCCCGCATAAAGGTGGTTCAAATTAGGGATTTTGTAAAAGAAGCAAATTTGAACTGACATTCTTCGGGTGGGACAACAGATAGAGACTATGCAGAAATGTATGGTCTCTTTCTTTTTGCGTTCCGATAGAAATAATCTCCGCAGGAGTCACTCGGTAAGGTCTGTGCTGTAAAATAGCCTGTTTTCGTTCTACAGATTTGTTACATATATTCTGCAAATAAGACTTGCTATATGTGAAAAAGTACGGGATCATGTGTTACACCAAAAGGGAACCCTTTTATGGAATAAACATTTTGGAGGATTTACACATGATAATCAACTACAACGTGACCGGCGAGGAACGCAAGGCTCTGGTACACGATATCGAAGCTCTGACCGGAGTCAAGGCGGTTTACATGAAGATGCCCACTCAGGCTTACAAAATTGGGCCGTACACGGTGAGCAAGATCGGCGCACTCAGCTTCAGCGACGATACCGACGCAGAGTACCTCATCGAGCAGCTCCTTGAAAAGGGCTATGAGGGTAACATTGAACTGCCGGAAGATACGCCGGATACCGAGGTTGACGCGGTCGGCATTGCAATGCCCCGAAAGTTTTTCACTGACAGCCAGCTCGAAAACATCCGCCGACTGACGAAAGCCAAAGCAAGCCTCATCAAAAAGGCGATGGGAACCGACGACCTGCCTATTCTGGACGATGGCGAAAAGGTCAGTTTCCCTTGGTGGCACAACGACGTTGGCGCGGATGAGGTTCATGCTTTTACGAACTTCATCTGCAAGCTGAAAGAAACCGCTGGAAACCAGAAGCGGGTCACCAGCAAGGAAACCGTGCCGGACAACGAAAAGTACGCTTTCCGCTGTTTCCTTTTGAAGCTTGGATTCATCGGTGACGAGTACAGGCAGGACAGGAAAATCCTGCTCCGAAACTTTGAAGGCTCATCGGCCTTTAAGTCCGGCGTGAAAAAGAAATACGCGCCCGGATGTGATCCGATTCCGACACCGGAAAACACGGTACACTTCGATGTGGAGGAAGCAAAGGAACGGCTGCAAGACCCTGCGGTGCAAGAAGAAATCCGAAACATCCTGAACGGCGGTGACGCAGAATGACTGGTTTTCCGGACAAACAGACTGTGGAGCGACTGCGAGAGCAATTCAAATCCGGCATAACCGTGGAGCTAACATCACCAATGGATGACCCGTATCATCCGCTCCCTGCCGGACTTCGTGGCGAATGTTGTGGTGTGGATGATGCCGGTCAGATTACTGCGGTGCTTGCGGGGATGTTTACCGGAGAATCGTTTGGAGCATTCACGGCAGGAAGCAACCGGTCTGGAGATGCGTTTGCAGAATGGAGGAAGGAAAAGATGCCTGTGAAGGTCGGACAATAGATGAGGGCGTTCTCCATAACGCAATCGTCAGAGCGGTTAACATCCTTTTTTCAAGACGAGAGGATTTTGCAGAGCTGATGAAAAAAAGCGTGGAGGAAGAGTTCAGCGCAGAAGTCGAAAAGCGCATCCAGGAGATTGACGAGGAGTGCAAAGCTCTGCAAATCAAGCTGATGAGCCTTCCAAAGGAATCAGAGGAAACAGACCGCATCGGTTCCCAGATTTGCCGTATGGTTGAGGAGAAGAATGAAATCCTTACTGAAAAAATGAAAGACGAATCGCAGAAGCAGCGTATGGAATCCATGCTGAAACTTCTGAAAGACGAGCCGAACAACTTCACCGAATATGACGACAGTCTGGTCAGAACCTTTATTGACCGGATAAACGTCATGGAATGCACCATTAAGGTCAGATTCAAATCCGGCATTGAGATTGAAGTTGCGGCATAAGAAATAAGCACGAAGCAAAGACTGCAGTTACTGAATTAAAGGTTTCTGCAGTCTTTTTTTCGTTTTGAGGTAGAAAAGTTCACAATTTGGGTGTATAATAAGTTATCCTAATATTGAAACAAGTTTCCGGAGAAAGGAGCAGCATGGTAAAGAATAATTTGGAATTGGATGTAAAGGTCAAATGTATCGAAAATAATGTGACTCAGACTCAGCTTGCGGAAACAATAGGAACAACAAAATCCTATGTTAATCGTGTTATTAAAAAGCAGGCTCTTCGCTATTTCAAGTGG
>DBRO01000087.1:0-412 GCA_002306005.1 Ruminococcus sp. UBA1366
GGCAAACTGAGGTGGTACCGCGGTTTTTATTAGAAAAATCGCCCTCTGGCATTTTGATGCCGGAGGGTTTTTGTTTTCCGGCGAAAGGCGGTGGAACCCGTGAAATTTGTGTGTGCAGATTTCATCGGCTATAATACTTGGAGACTTGTTTGAAATAAGATAGGGAAAGGAAACTTGCAATGACTTTATTTGAAGAATTACAACGGCGCGGACTGGTGGCGCAGACTACCAACGAGGAAAAAATTCGCGACCTGATTGACAACCAGAAGATAGCGTTTTACATTGGCTTTGACGCAACCGCAGACAGCCTTCATATCGGGCATTTTTTGCAGTTAATTGTCATGAAGCATATGCAGATGGCAGGGCATAAACCTGTGGTGTTGCTGGGAACAGGAACTACCATGATTGGCGA
>DBRO01000087.1:514-2321 GCA_002306005.1 Ruminococcus sp. UBA1366
AAATTTTTCTCCGTGAACAAAATGCTGACCTATGAGTGCTACAAAACCCGTCTGGAAAAAGGGTTGAGCTTTCTGGAATTTAATTACAATCTAATGCAAAGCTATGATTTCCTGCACTTGTTCCAGAACAACAACGTTGTGATGGAACTGGGCGGGGATGACCAGTGGAGCAATATCCTCGGCGGTGTGGATTTGGTTCGCCGCGTGGAAAGCAAAGAAGTGTACGGCATGACCTTTACGCTTCTCACCACCAAAGAGGGCAAAAAAATGGGTAAAACCGAAAAGGGTGCGCTGTTCCTTGATCCCGAAAAATGCGCGCCGTACGAGTTCTACCAGTACTTCCGCAACATTGGCGATGACGATGTCATCAACTGCCTGAAGCTGCTGACCTTCCTTGATATTGAAAAAATCGAGGAAATGGAACGCACCATGAGCGGTTCGCAGTTAAATACCGCAAAGGAAATTCTTGCGTTTGAACTAACCAAGATGGTTCACGGTGAGGAGGAAGCGCAGAAAGCGCAGGATGCGGCGCGTGCGGTGTTCGGCGGCACAGGAAAGAGCGAGGATATGCCCTCCACTGCACTTACTGCGGCGGATTTCACAGACGGGAAAATCGGAATTTTAGATTTGCTTGTTAAAACCGGACTGGCGCCCTCCAAAAGTGAGGCGCGCCGGCTGGTTCAGCAGGGCGGTATTTCCGCAGATGAGGTGAAAATCACCGACCCCGCGGCGCAAATGCAATTTTCCGGTGAAATGATTCTGAAAAAAGGCAAGAAAGTTTTTCACAGAGTGTATTTGGCATAAAAAGCGGATGTTAAGGAGGTATAACTTCCTTAACATCCTTTTGTTTTATAAGCAAGAGAACGGGATTTCTATATTTCAGTTTCCTGCGCGGATAAATCGGGGAGGGCAGCGGCGGCAACGGCTTGGACAGCACAGTATTCGCCGTTTTTAACATCCAGTGTCAAGCAGTCGCACCGACAGCGCAGGAGTTCATCGGAAACCAAATTCTCGATATTTTGTGTGATAATCCGGCGGATTTCCCGCGCACCGTAAAGCTTGCTCCAACCATCCTCCGCGATTTTCGCAACGAGTGAATCCGTGTAATCCAGCTTCATGCCAAGGAGTTTTGCACGCGCGACGACCTCCGCTAACTGCAAGCGCACAATTTCGCGAATATCCTCCGTGGTGAGGTTCTCAAATATTAAAATCTCATCCAGCCGGTTGAGCAATTCCGGCGAGAAAAACTTTTTTAACTCATCCTGAATGATTTTGCGNNAATTTGCCGGATACCGAGGTTGCTTGTCATAATGATTATCGTGTTTTTAAATGATATTTTGTGTCCGGCGGCATCAGTAATAAAGCCCTCATCCAGTATCTGCAACAATACGTTGAATACATCGGGGTGCGCCTTTTCAATTTCATCCAACAAAAGAATGCTGTACGGATGGCGGCGCACCTGTTCTGTCAGTTGCCCGCCCTCCTCGTAGCCCACATAGCCGGGCGGGGAACCCGTCAGCCGCGAAACATTGTGCTTCTCCATATATTCGGACATATCCACGCGAATCAACGCGTCCTCACGTTCAAAAACAGTCAGGGCAAGCGCCTTGGCAAGCTGGGTTTTTCCCACACCGCTCGGTCCTAAAAAGATAAACGAAGCAATGGGACGTTCTGGCGATTTGATACCGGAGCGCCCGCGCCGCACAGCACTTGCCAGCGCCTGTACCGCATGATGCTGCCCGACAACACGGGTGTGCAGGGCATCTTCCAAATGCAGGAGCTTTTCGCTTTCGTCTTTGGAAAGCGC
>DBRO01000087.1:2352-5061 GCA_002306005.1 Ruminococcus sp. UBA1366
GCATCCAGATACTGCTTGTTTGTGATTTTCCCTAAGATATAATCATTAAAAATAGCGGAAAGCTGACGGTCGCCGGATTGGAAATGCGCGCTGATTCGCACTTTTGCACAAGCTTCGTCTATCAAATCAATCGCTTTGTCCGGAAAATGCCGATCGGTTAAATACCTGCCGGAAAGCCGCACGGCTTCCGCCAACGCCGCATCGGTAATTTGTACACTGTGGTGTTCCTCGTAACGCTGTGCCAGTCCGCTGATGATTTCCAGCGTGACACTTTCTGTGGGTTCTTCAATTGTCACCGGCTGAAAGCGCCTTGCCAATGCGGAGTCTTTCTCAATGTTGCGCCGGTATTCATCAAAGGTTGTCGCGCCGATGACTTGCAAGCCGCCCCGTGCAAGCTGAGGTTTGATGATACTTGCCGCATCAATCGCGCCTTCCGCAGCACCCGCGCCCATGATGGAGTGAATCTCATCAATGAACAGAATAATATTTCCGGCAGTGATGGCTTCCTCAATACAGCATTTCAGGCGTTCTTCAAAGTCGCCGCGGTATTTTGCGCCCGCAAGCAGCATGGTTAAATCCAGCGAAAAAATCCGTTTGGAACGCAGCTCCCGCGGGACACTGCCTTTGCAAATTTTTTGTGCAAGCCCTTCCACAACGGCGGTTTTCCCCACACCTGCCTCGCCCACAAGACAGGGATTGTTCTTGGTACGGCGGCAGAGTATTTCTGTAATTCGGCGAATTTCCGTATCGCGCCCGATGACTGGATCAAACGCACAGACCACGGCATGGCGGGTGATTTCCCGCCCGTACTTTTCCAGTTTAATCAGCTTACCACCGGCTGGTTCGGCATAACTGACGGCGTTGTGGTGTGCCACGGAACAATCATTGTAAAGCCGCGACAAATTCACGTCCAAGTCCTTGAGAATCGTCAGCGCACAGGAATTGGTTTGCCTCAGAATCAGCGTGAGAATATGCTCTGTTCCCGCTTGACTGGCACCAAAGCCCTCACAAAGCGTGACCGCGCCGGCAAGAATTTTTGAGGCAGTGGGCGTAAGCTCATCCAGCGTGAGTTTGCAGGGCGTGCCTTTGCCAATTAAAAATGCAATGCGTTCCTGCACCTGTGCTAAAGTCACACTGTTTTTGTTTAAAATCACACAGGCAGAATTCGCACCTTCATCAAGCATGGAGAGCAGAAGGTGTTCACTGCCGATATAGGTATGCCCAAAACGTCCGGCAAGCACCGCCGCCTGCCGGATCACCTCCGCTGCTTTCTTGGTATACTTATTGAAATTGATATTCTGTGCCACTTCGTACCATTCCTTTCGCGGGTAAATTCATCTACGGTCGGGAACACCGTAATCTTATGTACAGCATTGTCAGAATTATGAATTCTTATACCGCAGGCATTCCGGCAAAACACGGAATTTGCTTCCACAGTTCATTTTATGCAGCGGACAAATTTAGCTTTCCAAAAAACAGTAACACATTTTTTTCATCTCCATAAACTGTAATATAAAGCATTCGGGAACGGGTTGTTCCGGTTGCTTTAAATCAGACATAAAGGAGTGCTCTAGAATGAATGGCTGCGGATGCGGACTCAGCGGTTGCTGGTGGATTATCATCCTTATCCTTATCATGGCTTGTTGTGGCAACGGACTTTCATGCGGAAACAACAACTGCTGCTAACAGACGTAGGTTGAAAAGCACAAAAAATGCCCGGGCAGATGCCCGGGTGTTTTTCTATTTTATCGCGTTAGTTCATAAAATGTTTACATTAGAACGTTTAGCACTGGTTCAAACTTCGGAAAAAATATGCTATAATCAAAGTAGTACTTCGGTCATGATTTTCTAGCACAGCCGGAGCTTTTTTCACAAAATACGAGAGGGGGAAGCCCTGTTTTTTCAGGGCGAAACCAATATGCCGGATAGAAATTATGTGATTATTTCGGATTCTACCTGTGATTTACCCGCGGATATCCAAAAGGAACTGAATCTTGTTACACTGAACTTAACTTATGAGGTGGACGGCGTGCAGCATATTGGCGACAGTATGCCGATTGAGGAATTATACAGCAAAATGCGGAATGGTTCTGTAACGAAAACCTCGCAGGTAACCCCGCAGGAATATCTGCACGAATTTGAAAGCTGGGTACAGAAAGGCTATGATGTGCTGTATCTGGCGTTTTCCTCCGCGCTCAGCGGTTCGTATAACAGCGCACGTAACGCCGTAGAGGAATTGCGCGAGCAATATCCGGAAGCAAAGCTGTATGCGATTGATACGCTCTGTGCATCGCTGGGGGAAGGCTTGCTTGTTTATCTGGCTTTCCAGAAAAAGCAGGAAGGCTTGTCGATTGATCAACTGCATGACTGGGTTATGGAAACGCGGCTGCACCTGTGCCATGTCTTTACGGTGGACGATTTGTTTTTTCTGCACCGGGGCGGACGGGTTTCAAAAACTGCTGCGATTGCGGGTTCGATTTTAGGCATAAAACCACTGCTGCATGTGGATGACGAAGGCAGGCTGATGCCGGTTACAAAAATTCGCGGCAGAAAGCAGTCTTTGGAAAAACTGGTTGCCATGATGGATGAACGCATTGGTAACTGGGAGAATAAAACCATTGCAATCTGTCACGGCGATTGCCTGGAGGAAGCAAAATTTGTAGCCGAGCTTTGTAAAAAGCGCCTTGGAAAAAATATCCGGGTGATCAT
>DBRO01000087.1:5089-7393 GCA_002306005.1 Ruminococcus sp. UBA1366
GCTTTTGTTCGTCTATAATCAGCTGGCGGGAAAAGGGCAAATCGTTGCTTATTTATGTGAGATTATTGATATTTTCACAAAAGCGGGATACTTGGTGACTGCTTATCCAACCCAGTGCCGGCAGGATGGACTGGAACGAATTAAAAATACCGCACACCGGTACGATAGAATTGTTGTCTCCGGCGGGGACGGCACCATGAGTGAATCGGTCAATGGGTTGATGCAGGCCAAAAAGCAAGTGCCGCTTGCCTATATTCCGGCAGGAACAACCAACGATTTTGCAACCAGTCTGGAAATCCCCCGGAATATGCTGGAAGCAGCAAAATGTGCGGTGGAGGACTGCTTGTTCTCTTACGATGTCGGCTCGCTGTGTGGAAAGTATTTTTGCTATGTGGCAGCATTCGGCGCGTTTACAGAGGTTTCCTATCAAACATCGCAGTCAGCAAAAAACGTGTTCGGGCATACGGCTTATATTTTTGAGGCGATCAAGCGGATTCCGAAGCTGGAAATCTATGATTTACTTGTGGAACATGACGGTGAAACCATCCGCGGGGAATTTTTGTTGGGTTTAATTACGAATACCATTTCTGTGGGCGGCATGAAAAAGCTTGCCAAAAGCGGCGTTGTGTTTGATGACGGATTATTTGAAGTCACGTTGGTGAAAGCACCGGGCAATCTGCTGGAATTGCAGAGCCTGGTCAATAAATTTTTGTTTACGGACATCAGCTCGAAGTATTTTGTGACCTTTAAAACTTCCCAGCTAAAAATTTCGTGCGACAGCGAAATTTCGTGGACGATTGACGGAGAGGACGGCGGCAGCTACAAGCAGGCGGAGATTCAAAACCATAAACAAGCGATTCATCTCGTCGTGTGTCCGGAGAGCTTTTCCGTTGCTGAGGATCAACCGGAAACAGGGTTGCCGCAGGAAGTATAGCGTATGTGAAAACAGAAAAAGACTGTCCGATTTTAAAAATCAGGACAGTCCTGCGACCGGTGTTGCGGCACCGGCTTGTTGATTCCCACAGCAAAACACTTTGTGGGCGTTTGTTCCGGAAAATCAACAGGATAAAAATTTATGAAAGGAGAAGATGTTGGCAACTGTTTTTCGCCGTGTATCGGCAAGCTTATTGTATGTTTTAATATTACCGCACGATTGTGAAATCTCTGTGATGCAGTCGTGTTTTTTTATTTATAGTAAACGAAAGTTTTCGTGTATGGCGAAAATTTATAAAGTAATTCGCGCATATATGAGAAGTCTGTGAAAACACTTGCCAAATGGATGGCAAGATGCTATAATGAGTGAAGGTTTTTTGCTGTTTCATCAACAAAAAGTGCATTATGAAACCGTATTAGAGAGGAAATTTCCATGTCAAAGTTCTTAGGCAAAATGAATAAAGGCTATTTTTTTGCGGCACTGATCACAGTGATCGCCTACGCGGTGATTTATTATCTGGCGCTGCCTGCGTTCAATGTTCATTCGCTGCTGATGTGGCTGCTGCTGATCTCTTTTGTAGTGGTGTTGGGATTCACCATGATTATTTTTGGCGAAACAAAAAAGCGTAAACTTTCTTTGATTGATAAAGTACTTGCGGGCGTATTTTTTGCCTTGGTACTGCTCTTGGTTGTCGGATTTTTTTCCTCAACAAAAATATTTCGCGCGAAGGATTATGCACAATTACTGACGGTACGGGAACAGGATTTTGCTGAAACGGTACCGGAAACAACTGATTTGAGTGATATTTCTCTCATGGACACCGCTACGGCGAAAACATTGGGTGCACGTGCGGTCGGACAGCTTTCCGATGTGGTCAGCCAGTATGTGATCAGCGATTCGTACAGCACCATTGATTATAACGGTACACCCATGAAGGTGGCACCGTTGGAGTACGAGAGCTTTTTTAAATTTGTGAATAACAAAAGCGATGGCATTCCGGGGTATGTACTGGTGGATCCGGTGAAAAATCAGTCCTCTTATATCGAACTGGAAAATCCGATTCGTTACTCACCCTCGGCGTATTTTGGTAATAATTTGGAACGTCATCTCCGTATGGCATATCCCACTTATCTGTTCAAAGATTACTATTTTGAACTGGACAACAACGGCAATCCGTACTGGATTTGTCCGGTGGAAAGCCCGCAGGTGGGCTTGTTTGGCGCAAAAGATATTATCGGTGTGGTGATTTGTGATCCTTGCAACGGCAGTACGGAGTATTATGCCGTGGGAAATGTGCCGCAATGGGTGGACCGCGTTTATGACGGGGATTTGCTTCAGCAAAAATACGATTGGTACGGTACGCTTTCCGG
>DBRO01000087.1:7484-10097 GCA_002306005.1 Ruminococcus sp. UBA1366
CATTCCGCAATGGAGGCTGCGGAAGGGGAATTGCAGAATCTGGGGTATACGGCATCGTTCCCATCGTTAATAAACATTGACGGGCAGCCAACGTATATCATGGCAATGAAGGACAACGGCGGGCTTGTCAAAATGTACGCACTCGTTAATATTGAGAAATACAGCATTGTCGCAACAGGTTCTACCACAGCCGAGGCGGTTTCTGCCTACCGCAAAATGCTTCGCGAACAGGGCGTAATTGACGATGGTGCAAACGGCGAGAGCTTGTACACAGAAGAAGAAATAACGGTGGCGCAAGTCCGCTTTCTAGAAAGCGAGGATACGTTGTATTGCTATCTTACAGATACGGAGGGGAACGTCTACCGTGCAGAGTTTACTGTTCCGGATACAGAAGTGCTGGTAAAACTGCGGGAAGGCTCGCAGATGAGCGTGACTTATGACGACAGCAGTACCGATGATGCCGCTGCTGGAATTCGGGTGCTGATTGACTTTACAATTTTACAGGTATAAAAAAACCGGATGCCGTGAAAGGCATCCGGTTTTTGTAGATTATGTAGACGAGTAATTTGCAGTTATAAAATCATCGGCTTTGTCGGCGAAATTCTTGTAGTCCTCTGTTACCTTTTTGGGGTATCCGCCGAACGTCTGATCATCTTTCTTGTCCGCATACACAATGCCAACGATGTTGTGATCCCGGATAACGGCAATGAAAACGAAAGTTGGGTTTTTGTATTCGCCGTAGGAAAGAATGCCTTTGGTTACCGTTTCGTTTTTTGTAAAACCGGTTAAATCCACACTGCTGTATTCCGTATCGGCGACAGAAGAAAGCAACACCTGAAGATTTTCATTTTCTGCGGTTTGGTATTGCAGTGCCGCTTGATAAATTTTTCGTGCATTCTCATTGGCTTTGGACTGCCTTGCTTCTGTTACGTAATTAAAAAGCATTGGGATTAACAATGCGCTTAAAACACCGAGAATTGCAAGCACAATAAGCAGTTCGATAATGGTAAAACCTCGACGATTCTTGCTATTTCCCTTGCACATGGAATCACCCCTCATATTTGTATAGGATCTCCCTGTTTTAGAATAGCAAATTTTTCCCGAACAAACATGAATTTTAGGTGAATTGAATGGCAACTGAATGTAAATTCTCTACCTAACATCCATGCCGCCAAGAATGGATGTGGATTTAATATAAACTCTTGGCGCGAATGCATTGGTGCTGTCCCTAAATTTGCAATCGCATCCGCCGAGAATGGGCGTGTCATTGAGAATACATTTCACGTTGGATGGCAGGCGCAAATCCGTCCCGCCGAAAATATTGGTCACTTCAATATGAATGTCATGGTCTATAATTGCATCGCGCAAATCCAAATCCACGCCGCCGAAAATTGCGGTAATGTTCGCACCTTCAAACACTGTGTTTGGCATTTTACGGTCAACACCGCTGAAAATTGCCGTAATGTTTTCCACTTTGCCGGAACCCATTGGCGCGCCGGTGTGAACCTGTTCCGTTTGGTTAATTGGCATACCGTTGCCGGAATCAGAATGTTCCGTGGTATTGTTTTTAGGAAGCTGACTGCGCTGAAAGATAATTCTTACACCGATAAAAACTAAGGCGAAAACAAACAAAAGACGGAACAGTGAGAAATTTCCGAGCAGGTCGTTTTCATTCAATAAAAGCATGACACCGCACAGCAGGAGAAAGGAATTCCACAGATTGATGTTGCTGTTTATCATGCTTAACAGCGCGGGCAGGATGAAAAACAACGTCCACCAGCCATTAAAAAATAAATCAATGTCCCACCATTCCGTCATGTTTCCAAATAAAATCACGCCCACTGAAATAAACAGCAGTCCGGTGATCACACGGGTGATATGATTACGCATAAAAACTTCTCCTTTCATGATGAACTATTTTCATTATAACATCCGTACAGCCTTTCGGGAAGTTACAAATGTCATGATTTGCTGCAATCAGCGCCGGAAAGGAAATGGGATAAAATACTATATTATGGATCAGTACAGAAAAAAGGACTTTACAAACCCCTTACAATGTGGTATACTTTTCTTAGGAATTGCCGAAATTTTGCGGATGGGGATGGGAAAATGGACTGGACAGGTGTCCGAATTTTTACAACCGAACAGGGGCTGGATGCCGTGACCGGTAGCCTGCTGAGAATCGGAATCAATGGGTTTGAACTGGATGACCCACGGGATTTCCGTGACTTTTTGGACGGGAAATTCGGCAACTGGGATTACCTTGACGAAACGCTTACTGAACGCGAGCAGCAGGAGGCATCCGTCAAGGTCTATTTACCCCAAAATGCGCAGGGTGCGGATATGCTGGCACAAATCAAGGCGGAGCTTTCTGCTATCAAGCAACGTGACACAGAAAATGCATTCGGTCGGCTGACTTGTGAACTGGACAACGTGCGCGAGGAGGACTGGGCGAATAACTGGAAGCAGTATTTTAAGCCCATTGCCATCGGTGAAAAACTATTGGTGCGCCCCTCTTGGGAAGCAGGCATGGATGCACAGGGGAGAACGATTCTTGAAATTGACCCCGCATCCAGTTTTGGCACAGGACAGCACAACACCACAAGGCTTTGT
>DBRO01000087.1:10121-10775 GCA_002306005.1 Ruminococcus sp. UBA1366
GATATTGACGAAAATTCCGTGAAGATTGCCGGTGAAAACGCAGCGAAAAACAAAATCGAACCGGAGCAGTACCGGACCTTTTGCGGGGATATTACCTCAGATGTGCAGTTGCGGGAAACCATTGGCACAGGCTATGATTTTATCTGTGCAAATATCGTTGCCGATGTGCTTACGGCAATGAGCGGGTATTTCGCAGGCTTTTTGAAACAGGGTGGAATTCTTGCGGTTTCCGGTATCATCGACGAACGCGAAGAGGAATTGGCACAAACCATACAGGAATGCGGATTCTCTTTGCTGGAAATTGTCCGGTCGGAGGGTTGGAGTGCCGAAGTGTTTTGCCTGCGGTAAGGCATAACGGAAGAATGAAGTGATTTTGCAAGCACCAGTACGAGACGCGTTGCAAAATGGGAAGAATGGTTAAGAAAGTCTGGCTTTATGCCGGATGGGAAAGGAGTTTTTTATGACAAATATGCAGCTTTTAATCGCAGTGATTAACAACACGGAAAAGCTTGACGCACTGATGGAGGCACTGGAATTGCACGAGATTCACGGCGGAACGGTGTTTGACAGCACCGGTATGGCATCGTCGCTTTCCAAATCGCCGAATATGCAGGTGATGAGCCTGATTCGTACGATGCTCAATGGGGAAGAACC
>DBRO01000087.1:10788-11289 GCA_002306005.1 Ruminococcus sp. UBA1366
GTCCGAATACCGGTATTATGATTTGCGTGCCGATTACCTCCGCCGAGGGTATTTGTAAATAAGTTTTTACATAGGGAAAGTACTGCGGATTCGCGGTGCTTTTTTTATGCGGTGATACAGTTTTTTTGTTTCAAACTTGTGCAGAACGTCAAAAATTTATCTCGCTGCGCCGGTATTTTTCAAACAGGATTGACAAAGCAGGAATTTCGTGATAAATTAATAATGAGATTAATTTAATTAATTTAAGCGAATTTAAGGAGGAAATTGCATGAAAAAGCTGCTCTCACTGCTTTTGCCGATTGCCATGATTGTTACCATTGCCGGTTGTTCCGATACGGACAACTCCAGCAAAAATTCAGGTACGGAGTCCGGGCATTCATCCGTTGCACAACTGGAGGAAGGCGATGGCTTTCAGGTGGACGGCACACAATTACTGGACGCCAAGGGCAATGCGTTTGTTATGCGCGGAATCAACCATGCGCATTCGTGGTACAAGGATCA
>DBRO01000087.1:11459-15119 GCA_002306005.1 Ruminococcus sp. UBA1366
TGGAACAGTGAGCTGTGGCAGAGCGGGTATTTGCAGGTCATTCCGGAGCTGCGTACTGCGGGCATTAAAAACACGATTATGGTGGATGCAGGCGGCTGGGGACAGTACGGACAAAGTATTGCCGATGGCGGCAAAGCGGTGTTTGCGGCGGATCCGTTAGAAAACACCATGTTCTCCGTGCATATGTACGGCACTGCGGGCAAGAACGAAAGCACTATTAAAAAGAACCTCGAAGGAGTTACTTCACAAGGGCTGTGCGTGATTGTTGGGGAATTTGGATATACCCATACCGATGGCGACGTGGACGAAGCCTTCATAATGCAGTATTGCAACGAAAACAGCCTTGGTTATCTGGGCTGGAGCTGGAAGGGCAACGGCGGCGGTGTGGAATACCTCGATATTGCAACCGAATGGGATGGCTCCGTGCTTTCGGCGGACTGGGGTGAAAATCTCGTCAACGGCGAAAACGGCATCCGCAAGACTTCCAAGCTTTGCACGGTGTTTGAATAATCGAATGGAAAAGCCGCAGGAAAACTGTTCCTGCGGCTTTTTTTGCGGCTGGGAAAACAAATCATACAAAAACAAAGCACGTTCTTTTGTTATTCCATAAAATTTTAAAAAAATACTTGCAATTTTTGTGAATATGCTGTATAATGAACTGTATCAACTGATTATTCTTGTGGAATACATATAATCAGTGACGCTCAAACAAAAGGAGATTGATACATTTGAAAACTTATACCAGCGACAAAATTAAAAATATTGCACTTGCCGGCCATGCCGGTTCCGGCAAGACCTCGCTTTGTGAGGCATTGCTGTTCCGCACGGGCGCAACCGACCGGCTCGGCAAAGTCGCCGACGGCAATACGGTTTCGGATTTTAACGCGGAGGAAATCAAGCGCAAGGCTTCGATTTACACCGCGCTTGCGTATTTTGAAAATGACGGCATGAAAGTGAATCTGGTGGACACTCCCGGGTTGTTTGATTACGAGAGCGGCATGGCGGAGGGCATCCGCGCCGCCGATACGGTGATGATTACGGTTTCGGCAAAATCCGGCGTGCGCGTGGGTACGCATAAAGCGTATGATTATGCCTGCGAAATGAAGAAATCCACGATGTTTGTTGTCACCAAGCTGGACGACGACAACGCAAATTTCAATAACGTTCTCACCCAGCTCAAAGCGGAATTTGGTCCGTCTGTTTGCCCGGTTGTCGTGCCGGTGATTGCAGACCACAAAATCGTTTCGTATGTTAATTTAATTGAAATGAAAGCCTACAAATATGACGAAAAAGGCAACGCGGTAGAAACCGAAATGCCCACCAAGGAAGTTTCTGAAAAGATGGAATACCGGATTGAAGGATTGGTGGAAGCGGTTTCTGAAGCAGTTGCGGAAACGGATGAGGCGCTGTTTGAGAAATTTTTCTCCGGCGAGGCGTTTACGCAAAAGGAACTGATTGACGGCATTCACAAGGGCATGAAAGAAGGAACAATTACACCCGTGACCTGCGTTTCTTCCACAACGCTTGCCGGCGTGGATATGCTGCTCAAAGAAATTTCCCTGCTGCTGCCGGTTCATGCACCGGAAGATACGGAAAGCGCAACCGATACGACGGGCGCGGAAATTTCCGTGGCAAAAACTGAGGAAGCACCGATGAGCGCGTTTGTGTTTAAAACCGTTGCCGACCCGTTTGTTGGAAAAATGTCCTTCCTGCGCGTGATTTCCGGAAAACTAACTGCCGGCATGGATGCTGTCAACGCACGGACGGGCAACACCGAAAAAGTCGGCAAGCTGCTGTTCTTGCGCGGCAAAAAGCAGGAGGAGGCAACAGAGGCGGTCAGCGGTGACATTGTTGCGGCAACCAAGATGAATATCAGCACGAACGATACGATTTGCGAGGTAAGCCGCGTGGTGAAGTTTGCGCCGATCAACGTCCCGCACGCGTGCTATTTTATGGCGGTAAAAGCAAAAACGCAGGGGGATGAGAGCAAGATTTCCGGTGCGATTTCCCGCTTGCTGGAAGAAGACCAGTCCTTGAAATTTTATCAGGACGATATCACGCATGAGCAGATTATTGGAGGCTTGGGCGAACAGCATTTGGGTTCCGCGCTGGCGAAATTAAAGAGCGATTTCGGCGTGGATGTCACGCTCAGCGAGCCGAAAATTGATTATAAAGAAACCATTCGGCAGAAAGTGAAAGTACAGGGCAAGCACAAAAAACAATCCGGCGGTCACGGACAGTACGGCGATGTTTGGATTGAATTTGAACCATGCATTTCCGATGAACTGGTGTTTGAGGAAAAAGTTTTTGGCGGTGCTGTGCCGAGGAATTACTTCCCGGCGGTGGAAAAGGGTTTGCAGGAAAGCATGAAACGCGGTGTTCTGGCGGGATTCCCGATGGTGGGGCTGAAAGCAATTCTCGTGGACGGTTCATATCATCCGGTGGATTCGTCGGAAATGGCATTTAAAATTGCCGNNGCGTTGGAAGTTCTTGTGCCGGACGATACCACCGGCGATATGATGGGCGAACTGAACAAGCGCCGCGGCCGCGTGCTGGGCATGAACCCCGCGGAGAAGAAAGGTCTGACCGTCATTAGCGCAGAAGTGCCGTTTGCAGAGATGCACGATTTTGCTATGATTGTGCGCCAGATGACGCAAGGCAGGGGTAGTTTCACGTTTGAGAAACTGCGGTATGAACAGCTTCCAGCGAATTTGGTTGCGGATGTGATTGCAAAAGCCGCGCCGGATGCGGAGTAAATTCACAAACAAGCGGAATGGATTTTTGTCCGTTCCGCTTTTTGAAGTGAAACAGAAAATTCGGCTAAAAACTTGCAATTATACGCTGTAAATGATATAATATAAAATTGTATTATACCAAAACAGTAGGAGGAAACACATGGGACATGTCACTATCATCACCGGGCATTACGGTTGCGGTAAAACCAATCTTGCGGTGAATTTGGCGGTCGCCGCCGCAAAAGCAGGCAGAAAAGTCTTTGCCGTGGATTTGGATATTGTCAATCCGTACTTTCGCACGGCGGATTTTGGCGGCGTGTTTGTCCAGTATGGTATTGAGCTTGTCGCATCCATGTACGCGAATTCCAATCTGGATATTCCAGCAATCAGCTTTGATTTGGAGCGCATTGCTCGCGAGGATGCAGATGTGATGATTGATGTTGGCGGGGACGACGACGGTGCGCTGGCACTTGGCCGTTATAAAGAAGCGTTTGAAACGCTTGATGTGGCGTATGAAATGCTCTATGTCATCAATCAGCGCCGACTGCTGACGGAAAAACCGGCGGAGGCGCTGGCTTTACTGCGGGAAATTGAGCAAAATTCCCGCTTGAAGGCAACGGGCATTGTCAACAATACCAATTTGGGCGCGGAAACGCAAATTGTCACGATTTTGGAATCCCTGCCCTATGCTTTAGAAATTGCCCGCATTGCCAATCTGCCGCTGTTATATTCCACTGTACCGGCTTTTTTGGCGGACAAGCAGGAGGAGATTCCGGCAAAAACTATGCCGGTTGAAATTTATGTAAAACCAATTTGGGAATAAACCGAAAAGAGGGATAGCAATGCCGAAGATTACGGTAAATTTTGAACGCTGCAAGGGCTGCGCGCTTTGTACCACAGCCTGTCCGAAGAAAATTGTGGCGCT
>DBRO01000087.1:15154-31286 GCA_002306005.1 Ruminococcus sp. UBA1366
GTCGAAAAATAAGGCGGGAAAGGATTGTTTGATTCATGGAAAGAAATTTGATGAAGGGCAACGAGGCAATTGCCGAAGCCGCTATGCGTGCCGGTTGCAAATGTTTTTTTGGTTACCCGATTACACCGCAGACGGAGATTTCCGCCTATTTGGCGAAGAATATGGCAAAGAACGGCGGGCTGTTTTTGCAGGCGGAAAGCGAAGTTGCCGCCATCAATATGGTGCTGGGTGCCTCCAGCACGGGAACCCGCGTGATGACGAGTTCATCCTCGCCGGGAATTTCCTTGAAAAGTGAGGGAATTTCCTATATTGCCGCCTCAGATTTGCCCTGTGTGATTGTAAATGTCCAGCGCGGCGGCCCGGGACTGGGCGGCATTCAGCCTTCGCAGGCAGATTACTGGCAGGCAACAAAGGCGCTCGGCCACGGCGATTTTCATATTCTGGTGTTTGCGCCCTCGTCCGTGCAGGAAATGGTCGATATGGTCACGGAGGCATTTGATTTGGCGGATGAATACCGGATGCCCGCAATGCTTTTGGCGGACGGTTTGCTGGGACAAATGATGGAGCCGGTTTCGTTTCCGGAAAAGCGCACGGAGTTTTCGCCGAAACCTTGGGCGACGGACGGACACAAAAATAAGCGGGAACATAACATTGTAAATTCGCTGTTTTTACAGCCGGACGTTTTGCAGAATTCTGTAGTGAAGCGCTTTGAGCGCTATGAGGAGATCAAAGAAAAACACGCGCAGGCGGAGGTTTACCTCTGCGAGGACGCGGAAATTGTGGTAACTGCCTACGGCGCAACCGCGCGGGTTGCAAAATCCGCAGTGAACGCCGCACGGGCAAAGGGTATTAAGGCGGGCTTGTTTCGCCCGAAAACGCTGTGGCCCTATCCGGAAAAGCGCTTAAACGATGCGTGCAAAACCGCCAAGCGGGTGCTTTGCGTTGAAATGTCCATGGGACAAATGATTGATGATGTAAAGCTTGCGTTGGAATGCCGAATTCCTGTGGAATTCTTCGGAAAAACCGGCGGTGTGATTCCCACGCCGACCGAAGTTTTAGCGCAGATAGAAAAATACGCGGAGTGATTCGCCCGAAAGGAAGTATTATAGATGGCAGTGGTATTTCAAAGACCAAAATCGCTGTGCGATGTGCCGACGCATTACTGCCCCGGCTGTACGCACGGGATTATTCACCGGCTGGTGTGCGAAGTGATGGATGAAATGGACATTGCTGGCAATACCATCGGGGTTTGTCCGGTGGGTTGTTCGGTGATGGCGTATGATTATTTCGCCTGTGATATGATTGAAGCCCCTCACGGCAGAGCGCCGGCAGTGGCAACCGGTGTGAAACGCGCAAAGCCGGACAGCTATGTGTTTACCTATCAGGGTGATGGCGACTTAGCGGCAATTGGCACGGCGGAAACAGTTCATGCGGCAACCCGCGGGGAAAACATCGTGGTGATTTTTGTGAACAACACCACCTACGGCATGACGGGCGGACAAATGGCACCCACAACTTTGCCGGGACAAATTACGCAGACCACACCCTACGGACGGGACCCGAAAGTGCAGGGCTATCCCGTGCGGGTGTGCGAAATGCTTGCAACGCTGGACGGAACAGCGCTTGCCCAACGGGTTGCCGTGGACAGCGTTCCCAATATCCGCAAGGCAAAAGCGGCAATTAAAAAAGCGTTTGAAAACCAGCGCGACAAGAAAGGCTTCTCCATTGTGGAGGTGCTTTCCACCTGCCCGACCAACTGGGGACTTTCCCCCACGGAGGCGTTGGAACGCTTGCGCAAGGACATGATTCCGTACTATCCGCTGGGTGTGTATAAAGACAAATCCGCAGAAGAAAAGGAGGCGGCGAAATAATGGCAACCACACATGAAATTGTACTCGCCGGCTTTGGCGGACAAGGCATTCTTTTTGCGGGAAAAATTCTTGCATACAGTGGACTGATGGATGAAAAGGAAGTTTCGTGGCTTCCTTCTTATGGTCCGGAAATGCGCGGCGGAACGGCGAACTGCTCCGTTTGTATTTCGGATGAGCCGATTGGTTCTCCGCTGGTGCTGAATCCGGATTTGCTAATTGCAATGAACCTGCCCAGCTACCGGAAATTTATCGGCGCGGTCAAACCCGGCGGCACTGCAGTGATGGATTCTGTGATGGTGGAGGAAAAATCCGACCGCACGGATATTAACTGCTTTTATGTGCCGGCTTCGCGCATTGCCGAGGACGAGGGGCTTTCTGGCATGGCGAATATCATTCTGATTGGCAAGCTGATTGGCGAAACGGGTATTATCAGCTTGGAACATCTCCGCAAGGCGTTTGAAAAGTCCGTACCCGCAAAAAAAGCAAATCTGATTTCATACAATATGAAAGCAATTGAAATCGGTATGCAGTACCGGAAATAGGTATTCTTATAAATTAATCGATGAATATTGTTGCATTTTAGGGAATATAGTCGCATAAAAACGAATATATTCCTGATTGTATGGGTAAACTGCACAAGAATAGTCTAATTATTTTCATGAATCCGTCATTGTATTCATCTCACAAAAATGATATAATGATGCTAACAAATTATTGTGTAATATGACTGATATGAGAAAGCAAAGCCAATGAAACGAAATTACCAAATCGAACTGGATGCTGTTTTACAGAGCCTGCCACAGGGTCAATTGCCCAAATTACTGCTGCATAGCTGCTGCGCACCGTGTTCCACCTATGTTTTGGAATATCTGTCGCGGTATTTTCAGATTACCGTGCTGTATTATAACCCGAATATTTATCCGGAAAGCGAGTTTACTTTCCGGGCGGAGGAACAGCAACGCATTGCGGCACAAATGCAGCTGGAAAATCCGGTTTCGGTGGTGGTTTTACCGTATGAACCGCAGGAATTTTACGATGCGGTGCGGGGCGTGGAACAGATCCCGGAGGGCGGGGAACGGTGTTTTCGCTGTTATGCACTGCGATTAGAACGAACGGCGGAATATGCAAAAAGTCATGGCTTTGATTATTTTACGACAACCTTGTCCATCAGTCCGCATAAAAATGCACAGAAACTAAATGAAATTGCAGAAGAAATCGCAAGAACATCGGGGCTGAAAACATTGCCGTGTGACTTCAAAAAACGGGGCGGATTCCAGCGTTCCACAGAGCTTTCGCGGGAGTTCGGCATTTATCGGCAGGATTACTGCGGATGCGTTTATTCCTTACAGGAAAAAGAGCAAAAGAACAAACAGGCGACGGATAATCGCCGTGCATGATGATGCAAAGATAGGTTGGTGAATCAATGAAAAACGGAAAATTTCCGGTTTTAGGGCTGTGTTATTGTAATATTGATCGTGATTATCAATCTATTGTGTTGAAAAACATGCGGGATGAGGCTGTTGATCAAGGCTGTCGGATCATCAGTTTTTCGCCTTTGGATGCGCATTCCTACGATGAGCCGGGGCATTTAACCGGTGAGTATAATATTTTTAATTTGATTAATTATGCAATGATTGACGTCATGATCGTTTTAAAAATCACGTTTGCATCCGTTGCGGTGTATCAGCAGATTATCAAGCGTTGCAAGGAAGAACACATTCCTGTTGTGATTTATGACGGCAAAGAAGAACATGCATGGAATGTTACCTTTGATCAGAGCGACTCCATGTACCGGATGGTCCGGCATTTTATCGAACATCATGGGTTTACCGAAATTAATTTCTTCACTTCTATGCGGGATGAATTTCATGGGAACCTACGGTTGGCTTCCTATAAAAAGGCGCTGGAGGAATCCGGAATTGCCTATGATGATACCCGGGTTTTTGAGGGCAGATATGACCGCTATGCTGCGATGAAAGAAACAGAGCGAATGCTCGCGGAAAATAAAAAATTGCCGCAGGCGATTGTCTGTGCCAATGATACCATGGCCATGGGCGTTATTAAAGTACTGGAAGAGCATGATATTTGTTGTCCGCAGGATGTTGCGGTTTCCGGCTACGATGGCATTCGTGAAGGAACGACGCATGCACCGCGGATTACTACCATTCGGCCCGCTTATGCCGATGGCGCAAAAAGAGCAGTGCAAATGGCGCTGCAAATTCTGCACGGTGAAACGGTTGACCAGGATACCGTTTGCAAGGCCAATTTGGTTTTAACCGAATCCTGTGGCTGTGCAGTCAGCCTAAAAACAAATTCCAATGAGATTAATCATCGGTTATATAACGAAATTGATGATCTCACCTATTTTTCAAAATTCCTGATCAAGTCGGATTCTGCCATTACGGAATCCGTTGGGCTGCAATCAGCGTATGAGAAACTTCGCAATGAAATTCGCTATGCGTACACAAAGAAAGTTTGGGTTTGCATTACGGAAAATTTCTTTTCCGAAACGGGCATTATTGACGGTGCAGTGAAAAATGGGAACTATTATCTCAGCGGGTATTCTCCCACGATGAAAATTGTTGCGTATAAATCCTATGATATCTGTACCGGTCTGGATGATTTCCCGGCAGAACAACTGTTGCCCAATTTTATAAGCGAGTTGGAAGATTGCGGATTTATTTCGTTTATTCCCTTGCATAATAACGATCGTACCATTGGGTATTTTGCGTTTGAGGTTTCCGAACTTTTTGAGCGATATGATTTTTGGTATTCTATGGCGATGAGCATTTCCGGTTCGCTCAGCACAATGAAAACCCAAAACGAGTTGCGGAGTATCATTGCACGACTGGAGGATATGTATGTCCATGACCCGTTAACAGGCTTGTTCAATCGGCGCGGATTTTTCCAGCATATTGAGAAAAAATTGCAGGAATACGGCGGTAGCGCCAATATCATGATGATTTCAATTGATGTGGACGGATTGAAGGATATTAACGATGAATTTGGGCATTTAGAAGGCGATAATGCCATCAAAACGGTTGCAAAAGCGCTGTCTTCCATTTCGATACGTGATGAAATCTGTGCGCGTTTTGGCGGGGATGAGTTCATTGTTGCAGGCATAAACGAAAATGAGGAGTATTCCCACGAGTTTACCGACCGCTTTCAAGAGTATATTCAATACTACAATAAGCATTCGGAAAAACCGTATGAAGTCCGTGCCAGCGTGGGGCAGACCATCGGTGCCGAAAAGGAAATTCACAATATTGATGAGTTGATTGCCACTGCGGATCAGCATATGTATGAAAATAAGGCGCGCAACAAAGCGAAGTTTCGCCAATTACCACGCTGTAATCCATTGGATTTTGAGCCGGGAGGAACCTCGCGTGAATGAGATTGTCTACACAGTCAAACAAATTGACGGCGATTATGCACGGCTGGTTGCCAAGGATACCGGAGAGGAAATTCTAGTCGCGCGTGCGCTTTTGCCGGAGGAAATTGATGAGGGGATGCCCTTGCTTTGGCGAGATTTTCAATATTCCATCCTTCTACCATGAAAATGTGCTTGTTTTTTGTGCGAAATGTAGGTTTTATTTTGTGTAATCTGTGAAATATGTGAATTGACAACGTTTACATTTTTGGTTATACTAATATTATGTGAAACTTTCATGGAGAAATTTACACAATGATAATCTGCAAATACGCAGAAAGAAGGAGGTATTTTTATGAGAAATGGAAAGCGTACACTTGCCGCTGTTGTCGCGCTGACATTGACAGCAAGTATGATGGGTGCGTGTTCAAAAGAAAAAGACAGCAGTTCTGAGTTTAAGGAACAAGTGGATGTAGAAGATTACGAGGGCTTACAGGATATTCCGGACGATGCTGAAAAAACAATTGTGTACTTGGGTGAGGGTGACCTAAACCCGACGAAGGCAAACGGTGAAAAATCCACAGAGTTGGCGCTGTTTGAAATGAAGGGCGGAACGATTGAATTTAAGCGTACCACCAATTCCGAGCGGTTTAATGACCTAGCCAACGCGATTATGGCCAACAGCGTGGATATTTTTAAGTACGAGTGGCTGGCATTCCCGTCCCAGATCGTCAAGGATATGTATCAGCCGATTGATGAGATTGTGGACTTTGATAATACACTGTGGAACGGCGCAAAGGCAACTGCCGATCAGTATCAGCTGGGCGGAAAGCATTATATAGCACCGTTGGGTTATGATTCGTCTTCCATGATTTTCTATGATAAGGACACGATTGAGGAATTGGATATGGAAGACCCTCTGGATTTGTTCAATGAGGGCAACTGGAACTGGAATACCATGCAGGAACTGATGGAAGCCTACGTTGCTGCGGCGGATCCAGACGAACAACGTTATGGTATCAACGGCTTTTATAAACCGCATATTATCCAACAGACCGGAAAAACCATGATTACATATGATGAGGAATCCAATTCCTTTGTTAATAATACCGCCGATCCGGATATTGCTCGCGCCGAAGAATGGCTGTATAATATTACAAAAGAAAACTTGGTGAATAACGAGTGGGTTGGTTCTGCACGGGATTGTTTTGACAGAAATATTCTGTTCTATGCAATGGGTTCGTGGGCGGCAACCGGTTTAGGTAGCGGTCCGAAGGAAGATGATAACTGGGGCGTTGTGCCGATTCCGAATGACCCGAACAATCCAGATGCTAAGATTACAACTTCGAATATGACAGCCTATATGTGGGTGAAGGGTTCCACTGCTAAGGAAGCCGTGAAAACATGGTTTGAGGCATGCAGAATTGCTTACAATGACCCGCAGTATGAGGAAACAAATATGGAGAAGTTCTTTGTGAGCAATCCGTATTGGACTGAGGACGACTACAATATGATGCGTATGGTCAACGGCGATGACTACACAATGCTGTTTGAATACGGTTATGGAGTTTCCGCAAAACTTGGCGACAGAAACCAGTTTGATAAGAATCAATGCTTAATCGATGCACTGTATGGCGATGTTACGGTTGTGGATGACGAAACCGGACAAAAAACATGGGCGCAGGTTCGCGAAACCTACGAACAGGTAATCAATCAGGAGTTGGATTCTTTGAATACCAACATCAAAACTTTCCTGAACGAATAGTAAAAATAAACTGCCGTGAACCCATAAGGTTTGCGGCAGTTTTTGCTATTCATACAGTGCATAGATATATTTTGCAATCCATTTTCCGGTTCGGCTGAGCGACTGATAAACCGCATCTGCAATGATTTTTAGTGCATTACATGCCATGCGTGCATCTTCTGCTTGCGGCGCAGTGGCGGATAATTCCGCTTGTAATGCAAGTTGCGTAATCTGTTTCATTTCCGCAGAAATATCCGTGCCGGTTTCGGCGAAAAATCGTGCGGCAAGCGCCTGTGCGTTTTGCAAATCAGTGTTTTGTTCATCGGGGACAAACCCCGCTGCTGCTAGATACCGCAGCGCAAGATGGTGTGCATTTTTCACGGACGGTATTGGATTTTCTATGCGTAAACTGTGTTGAATCAGCCAGAGCCGAATTTTTCTAACCAACAGTCCAAACAGAAGGAGCAAAATCAAAATCGCCGGGATGATTAGATAGAGAAAAAGTGTACTGTCCTTGCTTTGCGCGGTAGCCACCGCCGATGTCGTGGTATTGTCTGCGCCTTTTGAAACAGCACCTGACTGGGTTGTGGTTTTTGTTGCGCCCTGATCGGTCGTTGTGAGTGCGGTGGTCGTTGTGGGGGTGGTCGTCGTTGTATTCTGTGCGGTTGCTGTGTTATTGGGATTGTAACCGGATGAGTAACCGGGTGTGAATTCCACCGGTACCCAGCCCACGCCGTCCAAGATAGATTTCCGTCCAGGCATGTGCGCTTTTATCCGTAACCTTGATAGGTATAGATGCCGGATTCATTTAATTCGCGGTCATCATCCGTGCTTAACACAAATCCTTCCGCATACCGTGCGGGAACACCCAGTGAGCGCATAATCAAAACACCCGCTGAGGCAAAGTATGTGCAGTAGCCTTTTTTTTGCTCCGTCAGGAAATAATCTACAAAGTCCTCGTCCGAAGGTGTTTTCCCCGGCGAGAGGGAATAGGTGAAGTTTGTATTAAAATAATCCGCCAAAACCTGTGCAATCGCCAGTCGATATTTATTTAAGTCTCGATTCGGAATAGCTGTTCGTTGAAATCTGATATTCCTCTGATAGCTGGTTTACAGTAGATTGAAGATCGGAAATCACTTGCTCAATCGCATCTGTTTGTGTTACATCGCGGAAATTTTGGTAGGCATATTCATCATAAAGATGAAATTTTGTGTATGTCTGTGAAATCGTATCATCATCGTCATAAACTGAAAGATCCTGCGTTTCCTCTGTATATAAGTTCATCGCGTTGAATTCTTCAGAAAACAGTGCGAGATCTTCGTTGGTAAGCGCATAGCACTGCACAGAATAGCTGCTTTTATTCAAGCTTCGGAAATAGTCCATTGTGTTGGCTGCCACGGTATTTTCGTCTGTGAAATCGGATAAATAAGGAAGATAAGTTTCCTCTCCGGCATTTACGTTTTTAATATCAAACTGATAGTAGCTAATGGGCAGNNCAATTGGGCGGTGTAGGCATCCTGCGTGGATTCATCCGGCAGTTTCCAAGAATGCCCGGTGTATTCGCTTGCCGTATAGCTTTTTAAGTAGAAATCCCGGTCAATTGTTTGCGAGGTGCTAACTTTCAGTGCGGTTTTGCCATTATAACGGATAGAAGATTTGTTACCTAAACTCCCACGGTTGTAATTACCGGACGAGCCGAACGGGAACAAAGAGGAAAAACTGCTGTTTAACTGCTCAAATCCGCCGAATAAATCTCCGTCCGTAATGCGATTCATGGCGACATTGACATTCCGGCGCGTGGTATCAAAGCTTTCCGGACGCTCATAGGGAAAAATCGTGTTGATAAGAAAAGACAGAAACACTACAGCAGTCGTGATAGCAACAGAAACCAGCGTCAGTTGCTTTTTGACAATCAAGCTTGCATGGGGCGGATCGGGTAAAACGAATTTTTTTGTGCGGCGGGAAACAGGTTTGTTATATCGGAACGATACCGTAGAAGAAAGCAGTGCCGCTACCCAGCAGAGAATGCCAAAAAAGAAAGCCGCATAATCCGGAACCAGACCCCAGTACAAGGGAATTTCCAGCAGAGGAAAGGTAAAGATAAACAGAATTAGAAATTGTCCGGTGAGAAAACTGCCCAGCGCTGCACCGCCGGAAACCAGCAATGCGGCAGTACAAAACAGCCAGGTTACGGCGGAGGAATAGCCATAATCTGCTTGGTCCACGCGTTGTTCTATCGTGGAATCGGAAACATTGATTTTGTCATAAAAATCTTGCACACAGTAAAAAAATCCGTCTGCAATTTTTTCATGATTCCATAAAAGTGCAACGGCAAGAAACAAAATTCCAAAGATAGATAATAGATTAACCATACTGGATTGTGCGCGAAAAGAACACCACAGCAGTGTGGTCACGGCACTAAACAGTAGAACGGGGAGGACATCTGGCTGTGTATGGATAGCGCTCGAAAAAATAAACAAAAAGCTTAAGGTGCAGACATACACCAGCAACATGCCAAGAAAAATACCGAAACCATCTGTGGCGGGACGTTGCGCAAAGGCAACTTTATCTTGCCGGGTAAGCGAAAAGTCCGGCGTATCCCGCAGCATAAAAGCAGGTTTGTTTTTCTTGTTTTTTATCGTAGGACGTTGTTTCTTTGGCTTGGGTTGGTTCAAAAGAAACAAGCCTCCTCTCCTTGTGAATTCAATCCTGTTTTTGTTTATAGAATCATTGTGTTCGTTGGCATCTGTTCAGAAAAAGCTTGCAGATGAATTTCGGGATGCACAGGCAGACGAATTGCTTCTAAATCTACAGCCGGATTGGTCACTAAAACGGTGATCCGGCGTGCGAGCGGTGCCAGTTCCGTCAATGCTTCCAACAGCGAATCCGGTTGATCCGTAGCAATCATGCAATGCGCATAAAGGGTTCCGGAGCGGGTAATTTCGATGGGAAGATTTTGCAGCATCAAATCCGGCGGCGCATAAGGCAGGCAACGGCTGAGTTGTGCAATTGCATTTGGAAAATCCGCTAAGTGGTCAAGATATGCCACACAGCCTGTATGTTGGGCGGTGTCGTACCAGCCAAGTGCAGCGGATTCCTCCGCGTTGATCAGGAGCGAACAGACACTTGCCGCTGCGGCAAAATTGGCATCGCGCAGTGTGGAATCCGAACTGGAAGCATCGCAGAGAATCAGAAAGCTGCGGGAAAGCGGTAAGGAATAGTCCTTGATATACAGCTTGCTGGTCTTTGCGGTAATTTTCCAGTGCACACGGCTCATTTTATCACCATCGCGATATTCGTGCAGTCCGAAAATTTCCGAAGAATCGTTGCCAGCGGCATGGGCGGAATAATTGTTGCTGTCCATACCGGTAATTAAGTTGGTGTTCAACGCAGCGGGAATCGCCAGAATCTGCGGCAGCGCAACGATTTCTATCGTATGGTTGTCAGGCGTTCCGGCGGGGCGCAATAAAAACAGCCGAAGCAGGTCGGTGATCCGGATTTTTTTTACGCGAATTTGTAATACGCCGCAGTGCTTGGGGGTAAATTTCAATGTGCGGATGACTGCGTTTTTTGCGGGTGCGGTGCAGCGAATCTGTAAGCTTTCTGTTTTTCCGCTCAGCGGGCTAAAAAAAACCAGATTTACTATGACGGTGGCGACCGGCAGTAGCGTACTGTTTTTTACCCGAATCTGCAATGGGAATTCTTCCCCGCGAAAAGCAAAGCCGTTGGGCGGAAGAAGTGTGACTGAAATTTGCTTTTTCGCCCAAACCGCTATGGCAAGAAAGGCCAGCGGCAGAAGGAGTAAAAGCAGCAACAGATAGTACGAAAGCGTGTCCACATATAAAACACAAAAACAGAATGCAATGATCAACAGAAGAAGATAAGAAATGCGGTGAAGCAGCATGCTGATGTCCTTTCTGTTATAGCCGGGGGATTTCAACGCCGCGAACGATTTCGTTGAGTGCGGCTTCCGGAGAGGTACCGGCAATCCTTGCTTTTGCGCTTAACAGCATCCGGTGTTCGGCAACATCGTGGAACGAAAACAACACATCATCCGGCAGAACAAAATCACGCCCCTTCATGAGCGCCGTTGTTTTTGCCATTTTTGTGAGGGCAATCGTGCCGCGCGGACTGATACCCAGTTCGATATCGGGGCTTGTCCGTGTGGCAGCGCACAAACGGACGATATAATCCAACACTTTGTCGCTGACATAAACGCTGTCAATAATCTTTCGAGATCGTACAATTTGCTCGGTGGTCATGACGGATTCTACTTGATCCAAGCTGATATTGGCATTTTTGGATTTTAACATGGAGATTTCGCTGTCCAAATCCGGATAGCCCATTTTTACACGAATAATAAAGCGGTCCAGCTGGGATTCCGGCAGCATCTGCGTGCCAATGGAACCCACAGGATTTTGTGTGGCGATTACTACATACGGATCCGGCATCGCGCGTGTGACACCATCTACGGTTACGCTGCCTTCCTCCATAATTTCCAACAGGGCGGATTGCGTTTTACTGGAGGTGCGGTTAATTTCATCCGCAAGGAAAAGATTGCAGAATGCAGTGCCTTCTTTAAACTCAAATCTCCCTGTCTGCCGGTTGAATACATTGTAGCCGGTCACGTCCGACGGCAGCACGTCAGGTGTAAACTGCATCCGTTTATAATCCAACGAAAGCGCTTTGGAAAGTGCCAATGCCAGTGTGGTTTTTCCCACGCCGGGGATATCTTCAATTAAAATATGACCGCCGGAAAGGATTGCGACGAGAACTTTCACAAGGACCTTGTCCTTTCCGATAATGACCTTTTTGATTTCGTCAATGACTTCCTTGGTTTTTGAAAGAACGAGCGTTTGCTCTCTGCTCATTGTGGTTTGCATAGTGCAACTCCTTTACGCTTAATTTCCAAAGATTATTATATCATACTTTTCCCATAAATACAACGAAAACCGGCCTTAATTTTTCCAACAACTTTCGTGAATCCATAGCGCAAATACAATTTTGCTTTTTATGTTGTACCTTTTTCTCGAAAAAAAGTTGCACCCTTGTCCCCAAAATGATATAATAAAGAAAATTCCCGCATAAGTGCCATGCTGCGGAAATAAAATGTACAAGAAGTGCGAACAGACTGTGTGCTTTTATTTTGCTGGAACGGGAGTTTTGCTTATGTTGCGAAAGATTTTAAAAAAGAGCAAGGTTGTGGGGTTATTTTCGTTGATGATATGCTGTTTGCTGATTTATGCAGTCTCGGCGAATTTTGAAATTGCAGTTCCTACAACTGCCGGTATTGATGAGGAAAGCACCCTGCCCGTCATTATTTTAGATGCCGGACACGGCGGGGCGGACGGTGGGGCGGTTTCGGTCAATGGTGTGCCGGAAAAGGGCATCAATTTGGATATTGTCCTCACCCTGCGGGATATGCTCGAAAGCATGGGCTATCAGGTGGAACTCACACGCGATGAAGATGAGTCCATACACGACGAGGGTGTAGAGGGCATTGGCAAGCAAAAGAAATCCGACATGAAAAATCGGTTGGAGCTGTTTAACAAGTATCCGAACGCCATTGCGATTTGCGTGCATCAAAACCAGTTTACCAGCCCTTCCAGCCACGGCGCGCAAATGTTCTATTCGGATAAAAATGCGCGTAGTCAGGAAATCGCACAAACCATTCAGGATCGGTTTACGGAATTTTTACAGCCGGAAAACACGCGGGAAATCAAATGCTCCGGTGAGGAACTCTATTTGCTTTATTATTGCAATAACCCCGCGGTGCTGGTGGAATGCGGTTTTCTTTCCAATCCGGAGGAGGCAGCATTGCTGGAAGACCCTGCATATCGAAAGAAAGTAGCGTTTACCATCTGTACTGCGCTGACGGAATATATTTCGGAAAACTATCAGATTACATAACAGGAAGGAAATCTCCATGGCAGGGAAAGTAAAAAACGTGTTTGTCTGCTCGCAATGCGGGTACGAAAGCGCAAAATGGAACGGCAGATGTCCGGATTGCGGCGAATGGAATACTTTTGAAGAAACNNGTTTCCGGTGCGGCACAGGCGAAAATAGTAACCCTGAATGACGTGGATACCGAGGAGGAAATCCGTTACCGCACCGGTATGGGCGAACTCGACCGCGTGCTGGGCGGTGGATTGGTGAAAGGTTCTTTGGTGCTGCTGGGCGGCGAGCCGGGAATCGGTAAGTCCACCTTGCTCTTGCAAATCTGCGGATATCTTTGTCAGGGTATGCGTGTGCTGTATGTGTCGGGGGAGGAATCCATTCGGCAGATTCAGCTGCGAGCCAAACGGCTGGGTGTGGATACGGATCAACTCTTTCTGCTTTCGCTCACCGATGCCGAAGCAATTTGCCATACCATTGCGGAAAACAAGCCGGGAGCTGTGATTATTGATTCGATTCAGACGATGAATATCAGTGCGCTTTCCGGCGCGCAAGGCAGTATTACGCAGGTGCGGGAATGCACCAATCTGTTCATGCGCACAGCAAAAAGTCTGGAAATCCCAACGTTTATCGTTGGCCACGTAAATAAAGACGGCGCAATTGCCGGTCCGAAAGTCATGGAGCATATCGTGGATGCCGTGCTGTATTTTGAGGGCGAACGAAACCTGCCGTACCGGATTTTGCGTGCGGCGAAGAACCGGTTTGGTTCTACCAACGAAATTGGCGTGTTTGAAATGGTTGATACCGGACTGCGCGAGGTGGAAAATCCCTCTATGATGCTGCTTGCCGGCCGCCCTGAAAATGTTTCCGGCTGCTGTGTTGCGTGCGTTATGGAGGGCTCTCGCCCTATTTTGGCGGAAGTGCAGGCGCTGGTTTCCAAGAGCGGGTTTTCCTCTCCGCGCCGCATGACAACGGGGTTTGATTTTAACCGGATGTCCATTATCATTGCCGTGCTGGAAAAGCGGCTCGGATTTTTTTTCGGTGCGCTGGATGTGTATGTGAATGTCATTGGCGGGTTGAAACTGGACGAGCCTGCGGCAGATTTATCCATCGCGCTGGCGCTGTATTCCGGTTTAACGGACAAGCTTGTCCGGGGAAATTTAATTGCTTTCGGTGAAGTTGGATTGGGCGGGGAAGTGCGGAGCGTTTCTCACGTGGCACAGCGGATTACAGAGGCAAAACGATTGGGCTTTGAAACCTGTATTGTGCCAAAAACTTCCCTGACCGGCTTAAATCTGAAAATTTTTGGCATTGAAGTCATCGGTGTGTCCAGCGTTCGGCAAGCGTTTGCACAAATTAAGTAAAATTATTGTGAATAATATGAAAACAATAGAATTTTCCAATACTGCGGCTTGACTTTGATGACGCCTTGTGTTAAACTATATAAGCCGCTTGTGTCGGGCAAGAAAAGAGAAGGCATTGCTTTCCGCCTGAACGCAGCGAGTTTGCATGAAAAGGCAGGTGCATTGCAAGAATGTACGCAGTAATCGAAACCGGCGGAAAGCAGTATCAGGTAAGCGTCGGTGATGTTGTATTCGTGGAAAAGCTTCCGGTGGAAGCAGAGCAGACCATTACGTTTGATAAGGTCATTGCCGTTGGTGGAGAGTCCACGAAGGTTGGCACGCCTTATGTAGAGGGTGCTACCGTCACGGCGAAGGTCGTAAAAAACGGCAAGGCGAAGAAAATTACGGTTTTCACTTACAAGCCGAAAAAAGGCTCAAAAACCAAGCAGGGACACAGACAGCCCTATACGCAGGTACAGATTGAGGCAATCAACGCGTAAATAGTTTGCCGGAGGGCAGTATGATACACGCGATTTTTTTTCGGGATTCCGGCAGCAGACTGCGGGGATTTCATATTGACGGACACGCGGGCGATGCGGCTTATGGGTATGACATCGTTTGTGCGGGCGTTTCGTCAGCGGTGGAACTGGCAAGCAACTTGGTGACGGATTTTTTTAAGCTTGACGCAAAGGCTTCCTTAAAGTCAGATGCGGTTATGCTGAAAATACAATGTGATACCAGCGGTACGGGAGATATGGTTCTCCTTGGGCTTGCCAATCATCTGGAATATATTGCGGATTGCTACCCGGGCAGAATGAAGATTGAAATCAAAGATACGGAGGATTTTTGCTGAAATCAGCAGAAATCTCAGACTACCATTTTCGGAGGTGTAAGGGAAATGATTCGGTTAGGATTACAGTTTTTTGCACATAAAAAAGGTTCCGGTTCTACAAAGAACGGACGGGATTCTGAGGCAAAACGCCTTGGCGTAAAAAGAGCGGACGGACAGTTCGTGCTTGCAGGAAATATTCTTGTTAGACAGCGCGGAACGCATATTCATCCCGGCTCAAATGTCGGCAAGGGTTCGGACGACACCTTGTTTGCAATGTCTGATGGCGTTGTGAAATTTGAACGCATGGGCAAAGACAAGAAAAAGGTTTCGGTTTATCCGCAGGCGTAAGTGCTTGTGGCAAATCAAACCTTTAGGATTTTTTGAATACGAATCCTGTTAGGATGAAAAACCCTGAGTGGGGCGATTTGCTCGTCCGCTTAGGGCTTTTTGATGAATGGGGCAAACGCCGAAAGGATAATTTATGTTTGTAGACAAGGCACGGATTCATGTAAAGGCAGGGGACGGCGGCGATGGTAGTGTATCGTTTCATCGCGAAAAATACGTTGCGGCAGGAGGTCCTGACGGCGGAGACGGCGGCAGGGGCGGTAATGTTTATTTTGTGCCTGATGATGGCATGACGAACCTCATCAGCTTCCGGTACAAGAAAAAATATGCCGCGCCAAACGGACAAAACGGGCAGGGCAAACGCTGTTCGGGCAAGTCCGCATCGGACCTATTTATAAAAGTTCCACGCGGCACCGTGCTGCGGGAGGAGAAAACCGGCAGGCTTGTCGCAGATATTTCCGGCGATGAACCGGTGCTTGTTGCGCAAGGAGGCAAGGGCGGCAAGGGCAATTCCAATTTTGCCACAGCAACCCGGCAGATTCCCAGATTTGCAAAGCCCGGATTTCCCGGCGAGGAACTGGATTTAGTGCTGGAACTGAAACTGATTGCCGATGTCGGACTGGTTGGATTTCCAAACGTGGGCAAATCCACACTGATTTCCGTCGTTTCTGCGGCAAAACCGGAGATTGCCAACTATCATTTTACCACGCTTGTGCCGGTGTTGGGCGTGGT
>DBRO01000087.1:31313-36675 GCA_002306005.1 Ruminococcus sp. UBA1366
CGGCTGATTGTCCATGTGGTGGATGTTTCCGGCAGTGAGGGCCGTGATCCGATTGCGGATTTTGAAATTATCAACCGCGAACTAGCGAATTTCAACGCCGAACTTGCTGCCGCCCCGCAGATTGTCGCGGCAAACAAGAGTGATATTGCAACGCAAGAACAGCTGGAAGCGTTCCAGGAATATGTCACCCAAAAAGGGCTGGCGTGCTTTGTGATTTCCGCGGCAACTGTGCAGGGAACCCGCGAGCTTGTCAATGCGGTGGGCAAAAAGCTTGCGGAGCTTCCGCCGATTAAACGCTTTGAGGCGGAATTGCCCGCACCGGAGGAAACCGCACGCAAGGATAGCCGCGAATTCACGGTGGAAATTGCCGAAGACGGTACCTATGTGGTGAAAGCACCGTGGTTGGAAAGCATTCTTCGCACCGCCGATATGGACGACTACTCCTCGCTGCAATACTTTCAGCGCGTGCTGCGGACAAGCGGCGTATTTGATAAGCTGGAAGAAATGGGTGTGCAGGAAGGCGATTCGGTTTCCATTGAAGGCTTTGAATTTGACTATATTAAGTAGGAGAGGAAGGGGTTATTTTGGCGCATATTCGCAACAGCATTAAGGCTGTGATTATTGAAAACGGGCGGATTTTGCTGGTAAAATGCGACCGCGACCAGAATAACCTTCCGTATTATATACTGCCGGGCGGCGGACAGGAGTTTGGCGAGTGTTTTAAGAACGCATTGCGCCGCGAATGCCGTGAGGAATTGGGCGCGGAAGTCGATCCCGGCGAGCTGGTGCTGGTGAGGGAGTTCATTTGTGCCAATCATCCAAAATGGGGCGAGTGCCATCAGGTGGAATTCATGTTCCGGTGCAAGCTGCTTTCGGAAATTAATCCTGCCCGCGCAACGGAACCGGATCAGGAGCAAACCGGAACGGAGTGGGTGCCGATTCCGGAGCTAAAGAAGATTAATTTGTATCCGCATACGTTGGCAAATTGCTTTGATGCGGCAGGAAATCTCACCGTGCCGGTGTATCTGGGCGCAGTGGATTAGCCGTAAAAAATGGGAGGGATTTGCTTGGAGTATCCGGTTACCGAACAGCAGGCGGCGCAGTATAGTCCGTTGGCGTTGGCGTTTTTGGGCGATGCCGTGTTCGGCAGATATGTGCGGGAGCGATTGCTGACAGATGCAAATATGCCTGCCGGTAAGCTGCACGGGCTTTCTGTACGGTATGTCTGTGCGGAATTTCAGGCGGCTGCGATTGAATGGCTTTCTGGCGAACTGACACAAACGGAGGCGGATTTATATCGGCGGGGAAGAAATACCGGCGGAAATCATGTGCCGAAGCATTCCACCGTGGCGGAATACCGTGCGGCAACCGGGTTGGAAACGTTGTTCGGCTATCTGGCACTCAGCGGACAGGAAACACGGGCAAGAACGCTGTTTGAATTGATTTGGAGCGAAAAAGAAGCTTTTCTTTCCGCAAAAAATAAAACCCATGCATAAAATACAGTAGAAAGGAACGATACGATGTCCGGGCATTCAAAATGGAATAATATTAAACGGAAAAAAGAGGCCGCCGATAGTGTGAAAGGAAAGATTTTCACTAAAATCGGTCGGGAAATCACAGTGTGTGTCAAGGAAGGCGGCGCAGATCCTGCCGTAAACGCAAAGCTGCGGGATTTGATTGCAAAGGCAAAATCTAATAATGTTCCCAACGATAATATCGATCGTGTGATCAAAAAAGCCGCCGGTGAGGGCGACAAAAACAGCTATGAGAGCATGGTTTACGAGGGCTATGGTCCCAGCGGCGTTGCGGTCATTGTGGAGTGTTTAACGGATAACAAAAATCGGACAGCAGGGGATATCCGCCACTATTTTGATAAGTTTGGCGGCAATTTGGGAACTACCGGCTGTGTTTCGTTTATGTTCTCGCAAAAAGGCATGATTGTGATCGAATCCGAGGAAACCGACGAGGATAAAATCATGGAGGACTGTTTTGAGGCAGGGGCGGATGATTTCAATATTGAGGACGGTATGATTGAAGTTGCGACAACGCCTGCAGCGCTTTCGGAGGTCCATCACGCGCTTGCGGATAAGGGATATCGGATTGTTTCCGCAGAAGTAGAGCAAATTCCTGCTTCCTATACGAAACTTGAAAATGAGGATGATATCCGAAAAATGTCGTTGTTGCTGGATATGCTGGAGGACAATGACGATGTCCAAAATGTGTATCATAACTGGGATATGCCGGAAAGCGATGAGGAAGAATAGGTTCATATTTTTGCGAAATAGGGCGAAAAATTTCGGATCACTTTCATAAATTGAAATTTTCTGTTGACAGAAGCCATAGATTATGGTATAATTACAAGATAGAGAACTGCTAATAAGCAGCAAGACAGAGTAAGGAGAAATTGAAAAAATGGCAAAAAAAGCATTGGTGATCCTTGCGGCGGGAATCGGCAGCCGCTACAAGGGCGGCGTAAAGCAGCTGGAACCCGTCGGTGTTTCCGGTGAAACGATTATGGAATATGCAATTTTTGATGCACTCAACTGTGGATTTGATAAGCTGGTTTTCATTATCCGGCCGGAAATGGAAAGCGAGTTTCGCCGCTTGATTGCATCCAAATATGAATGCCATGCGGAAGTTTGTTTTGCCTATCAGCACATAGATATGCTTCCGGAGGAATTTTCTGTGCCGGAAGGCAGGCAGAAACCGTGGGGAACTGGTCATGCGCTTGCTTGCTGCAAGGGCATATTGAATGAACCGTTTGTGATTATCAATGCGGACGACTTTTACGGCAGGAGTGCTGTGGAGGATGCATCCCGTTTTCTGGATAGCATTCGTGAAAATCCCCAGCTGACGGTTTGTATGCCGGGATTTATCCTGCGTAACACCCTAAGTGCATCCGGCAGCGTAACGCGCGGAATCTGTACGGTACAGGATGGATATTTGCAATCCATTGATGAAACACGGGGCATTCATGCGCAAGGTAGCCAGATTGTTTCCGAACAGGATGGCATTATCAAAGCCTTGCCGGCGGACAGCGTAGTTTCCATGAATATGTGGGGCAGCGTTCCCGCGCTGGTGGATGTCTTTGAGAAAGAGTTCCGTGCTTTCATTCAAAATTTACAGAATATACCGGAATCCGAGCAACCAACGGCAGAATTGTTGCTGCCGGAAGTCATCAATCGACTCATTGGTGAAAACGCGTTGCAGGTACGGGTATTCCGGACGGAAAGTGAATGGTTTGGCATGACACACGCGCAGGATAAGGACGAAGTCAAAGAAAAACTGGCTGAACTTTGCGCCCGGGGAGATTACCCCAAAAGCTTAGCGGAAGCAGTTTGTGTATAAAAAAAAGCCGCTTGTTTAAGCGGCTTTTTCATACGGACAGGGAATGAAAATAAAACACGGCAAGCTGTGTACGGTCACGCAGGCAGAGCTTTTCTAAAATCACACTGATGTAATTGCGAACAGTGCCTTCACTCAGGAATAATTCAGCTGAAATTTCCTTGTTGGATAAGCCCTTTGCTACGGCGGAGATGATTTCGGTTTCCTTTTGGGATAAGCCAAAATGCTCCGGCGTTTTTTTGTGCACATTGCCGCTTAGGATATCCGGAAGCTTGGTGATCACTTCTTTGCCATAGACGTTTTGCCCCTGCAAAACCGCATGAAGCGCCGGAACAATGCTGTCGTAATTTTGCTTCAGCAGATAGCCTTTTGCACCGATTTTCAGCGCATCAAAAATATATTCGTTATCGGAAAAGGTGGTTAAAAATAAAATTCTGGCGCTTGGATCAAAAACAAGAATCTCCCGCGCGGCATCCAACCCGGATTTTTCACCCATCCGGATATCGAGAAGAACAATGTCCGGACAATGCTTGCGGTAAAGCTGTACAGCTTGCTGGGCGTTGTTTCCCGCGGCACAGACGTCAATTCCTGCTGCCGTTAAAATTGTTTGTAGCGCACCGGTAATCAGGGGATCATCGTCACACAGGATGATTCTCATTCGTGGCTTCCTCCTTTGGGCTTTGTTTTTGAATTGGAAAAGATGCAAAAATCTTAAAACCGTGTTCTGCAGTGAAATTCACCGCACCGCCCAGCGCATACACACGCTGCCGAATATTTTCCAGCCCCATACCAGCGCCGATGTTGTAGGTGGGTTTTGTCGAACCATTATCCTGAATCGTCAGTTGCAATACACCGGGGCGTTCGTATAGGGAAACCTCCGCGGCAGTGGCGTTGGAGTGCCGCATAATATTGGACAGCGCTTCCTTGACAATCGCCAGTACGGCATATTTCACGCGGGTTTCCGGCGGTTGAATCACATCATAAGTTAGTTTCATTTCGCAAAAGGTAAAGCCGGTAGTCAGGCGCTGCAGCTGGTCATCCAGATGGATACTCTCATCCCGTAGATCATGCACACTGTTGCGAATGCTGTCCATGCCTTTGTTTAGTTGATCTTTCAATACGTTTAATTCTGCTGCGTGTTCGGAATCCGTTGCTAGCAGCGCACCCACCTGTAAAATTGCACCGGAAAGCACATGCCCAACATTATCGTGGATATCCCGTGCAATGCGGTTGCGTTCGTTCAGCGTTGCCAGCCGCACTTCGTAATCCTGTTCAGTGAGGATATCGTTAATCCGGTGGCGAAGCGCCTCGGAGATTTCTTTTAGGTTATCACGCTGCCGAAGATTTTCGTCCAGCAGGTGCGCTGCGCGCAAGGCGCGGTAGGAGAACAGCAGGGTCAGGGCGGTCAAGATCCCTGTGTTCATGAGGATATCTGTGGAAAGCACCGCGCGGTGCAGCAGCATGACAGAGGCACTAATGAGAAAGTAAACGACTAAAAAACGTTTAGAAATATTGTAGTACAAGATCGGAATAAAAATAAGAAGCGCCGGAAATAGAGCGCACAACAAATGGTATAGAACAAAGATTGCGCCCGCCACACGCCGGTCTTCAAAATAATCACTTGCGATGGAGGCAATTACAGCCAGCAGCAGCCCGGTTACCAGGATCGGGAGCGAAAAATCTTTGTAAAACAGCAGCAAGGAAATCAGCAGAATGACAGATTTATCAATCCAACCGGACATCACAATGCACCGCCTTTTCCATACAATCGATTTTCTGTAATCATTATAACATAAGATACACAGGAAAGAAACCGCAAAACGCAAATTTCCATTTGAATTGTGAAACAAGTGACAAATGTCATGCTATGCGGTTACATTTGTCACTTGTGCTTTTTGTGCTTTAACGGTAAAATGAGAATAGAATCAAACAGAAAGCGAGGGCATCCCATGGTTGTGGAGGTTACCAATTTGGTTAAGCGGTATCGGGAACTGATTGCGCTGGATCATCTGAATCT
>DBRO01000131.1:0-1708 GCA_002306005.1 Ruminococcus sp. UBA1366
AATTGTCTGCGGCGACTCGCCGCTGGTGCCGGTGGCGGGGGTCGAACCCGCACGGTGTTGCCACCACTGGATTTTGAGTCCAGCACGTCTGCCAATTCCATCACACCGGCGTAGTTTGCAAATGCAAGATTTATTTTAGCATAAAAAATCCTCGCTGTCAAGATTTTTTTTGAAAAAAGAACAAGGTTCCGACTGGCGGAGCCTTGTTTCTTGTTATGAAACTATAATTTTGATTTAATTTTGCTCAGTGCGTTTTTCTCCAAACGCGAAACCTGCGCCTGCGAGATGCCGATGGTACTTGCGACTTCCACCTGTGTTTTTCCCTTTAAAAAGCGCAGATACAGGATATTTTTTTCCCGCGGGAGAAGTTTTTTGATTGCCTCTTTGAGCGAAAGCTCGTCTAACCAATTCATGTCCTCATTTTGGTCGCCAATTTGGTCCATCACATACAGCGTGTCGCCGGAATCGGTAAAAACCGGCTCGTACAACGAAATCGGTTCTGTGATAGATTCCAGTGCGGCGATAACATCCTTGCGCGGCACATCAATTTCCCGGGAAATTTCCTCAATCGTCGGATCTTTTTGCTGCTCGGCGGTGAGTTTTTCCTTTGCTTGCATGGCCTTGTACGCAATGTCGCGCAGCGAACGACTCACCCGAATCGGGTTGTTGTCGCGAAGAAAACGCCGCAGTTCGCCGTTAATCATCGGTACTGCATAAGTCGAAAACCGCACGTCCAACGACGTGTCAAAATTATCAATCGCCTTAATCAAACCCACCACACCGACCTGAAAAAGATCGTCCGGAGATTCTCCGCGATTTAAAAAATGCTGGAGCACACTGAGCACCAGTCGCAGATTGCCGTTTATCAGCTTATCACGCGCTTCCATGTCGCCCGCATGTGCCTTTTTGAGTAATTCAATTTTTTCCGCTTCTTTTAAAACAGTCAGCTTGGACGTATTTACGCCGCTGATTTCCACCTTGTGATACTGCATTTTCTTGCTCCGGGAAATTTAGTCTGTCAAGAAAATTATTCCCGATGCACTGCACAGGTATGCACAGAATTATCAGCAATATTTGGAATTGACATTCCGCACATAGTGTGAAAATCACTTGTTCATCTTTACACCGGAATCCTCTTTATCACAAGAAATTCTCTTTGGTTTCATAAGTTCGCCTTGTTTTTCCAAAGAAAATATGTTATTATAACCTAGTAGAAATCAGAAAGGAAGGACGATACGATGTCAAGAATTCTTGTTACCGGCGGCGCGGGCTTTATTGGCAGCCATACCTGCGTGGAACTGCTTGCAAAAGGCTACGAGCTGGTTGTCATGGACAATTTTTCAAATTCAAAGCCGGAGGCACTGACCAAAATTAAACAGATTTCCGGACGGGATTTCAGTTTTTATGAAGCGGATATGCTTTGCCGCGACTGCTTAGTGAAGATTTTTCGCGAGAATAAAATTGACGCGGTGATCCATTTCGCGGGGCTGAAAGCCGTTGCCGAATCCGTACAAAAGCCGCTGGAATACTACCACAACAATCTTACGGGAACGCTCAACGTACTTTCTGTCATGCGCGAATACGACTGCAAGACTTTTTTGTTTTCCTCGTCCGCAACGGTGTACGGCGTGGATAATCCCGCTCCCTACACGGAGGATATGCCCACACACACTGCAACAAACCCTTATGGTTACACCAAAGTCATGAT
>DBRO01000131.1:1732-3242 GCA_002306005.1 Ruminococcus sp. UBA1366
GGCATTCCAAACAATCTGTTCCCCTATATTATGCAGGTTGCTGCGGGGAATCTTCCCGGCTTAAAAATTACCGGCAACGACTACCCCACCCCGGACGGCACGGGCGTGCGGGATTATATTCACGTTGTGGATTTGGCACGCGGCCATGTTGCCGCACTCCCCTATGCTTTGACACATCAAGGCGCGGAGGCCATCAACCTCGGTACGGGCAAAGGCTCCAGCGTACTGGAGGTCATACACAGCTTTGAGAAAACTTCCGGCAGAACGATTCCGTATGAAATTGCACCGCGTCGCGCGGGTGATATTGCTGAAAGCTATGCCGATACCGCAAAGGCAAAAGAACTCCTAGGCTGGGAATCCAAATACACACTGGATGAAATGACCGCGGACGGTTGGAATTACGCAAAAACCAGCTTGATAAAAACAAAATAGCATAAAAAAGCTGCCTTTTGACGGGCAGCTTCTTTGTTAGTATCCTGTCTGCTGAATTGTATGACTGAACACTGTTGCCATGCAAAACAATTCTCAGCGCGTATTATTTTACCGTAAAATCATAATCATCAAATAATCCCGTAAAATCAAAGGTCGCAAAATAATCCTGCGGTGTTTCCGCGCGGCGAATCAACTGAGGCGTGCCATTCTCTTTCAGCAGCACCTCCGCCGAACGCAGTTTGCCGTTGTAGTTATACCCCATGGAAAACCCATGTGCACCCGTATCGTGAATCACGAGAATATCCCCGAGATCAATCTTCGGCAGCATACGGTCAATGGCAAATTTATCATTGTTTTCGCACAATCCGCCCGTAATATCGTATTTGTGGTCACACGGCGCATTTTCCTTACCCAGAACCGTAATATGATGATACGAACCATACATTGCCGGACGCATTAAATTCGCCGCACAAGCATCCAAACCGATATATTCCTTATAAATATGCTTGGCGTGAATCGCCGTTGTAACCAAATGTCCATAGGGCGCCAGCATATACCTGCCCAGTTCCGTAAAGAGCGCGACCTCGCCCAACCCTGCCGGAACCAAAATCTGCTCGAATTCCTCCCGCACTGCATTGCCGATGGCAAGAATATCGTTCGGCTCTGCATCCGGGCGATACGGAATTCCCACGCCGCCTGAAAGATTGATATAGCGAATATCCGCACCGGTTTTTTCTTTCAGTTCCACCGCAAGCTCAAACAGCTCTGCCGCAAGCTTGGGATAATACGCATTCGTTACAGTATTGGATGCCAAAAACGCATGGATACCAAAGTACTTTGCGCCTTTTTGCTGTAAAATCTTAAAGCCCTCAATCATTTGCTGTTTGGTAAAGCCGTATTTTGCCTCGCCGGGGTTATCCATAATCTGGTTGTGAAGTTCGAAGGTTCCGCCGGGATTATACCGGCAGAAAATCGTTTCCGGAATACCGGTTAGTTTTTCCAGAAAATCAATGTGTGTGAAGTCATCCAGATTGATATACGCGCCCAGCTGTGAGGCTTTTTTGTAGTCCTCCGGCGG
>DBRO01000131.1:3286-4825 GCA_002306005.1 Ruminococcus sp. UBA1366
TTCACAGCAAAATATTCCCGAAATCCTTTGTTCCACGCAAATGCTTGATTCAACTTTCGGGCATTTTCACGAATGCCGGTTTCATCATAAAGATGAAATGGCGTGGGATAAGTTTGGAGCAGTTCTTCTGCTTGTTCTTTGGTGATAAAGGGTGTTTTCATCTGCATTTCATTCCTTATACAATCAAAATAGACAATCCTAGAATAACATTATTTGAAACCCTCTGTCAAGGTTCGCGAAAAAAATATACGTTTCCCACAAAAAAGAAGTTACTGCGGGAACTTCTTTTTATACTTTGCGGTAAAGAGACTGCAAAATTAAAACGTTTTCACAGAAAAATCCTCATGCTTTCGGCGAAAACTTGTATGAAAAACCGACAGAAATTTGTGTAAAAACATAAAAATGCGTCAAGCCTATTGTAAAACAACCACAACTACTATATAATCAGTATGGACTGTTTTTTGCTGTTCCGAAATTTGAATTCACAAAGGGGCTACTTTGATGAACACTGCCGCCGCTGCTTTGGCTAGCCAATCCACGATTATCCTGAGCTTAAAAAACGCCGTCGTCGAATTTGACGGTGAAACGATTTTGAACAGCATTAATCTGGATATTGTGGACAAGCAGTTTTTAACCTTGCTGGGGCCTTCCGGCTGTGGAAAAACCACCACTTTGCGGATTATCGGCGGATTTGTCGGCATGAAAAGCGGCGCTTTATATTTTGGAGAAAAGGATATTTCTAAACTGCCGCCGCATAAACGTCCGGTGAACACGGTGTTCCAAAAGTATGCGCTCTTTCCGCATTTGAATATTTACGAGAATATTGCGTTCGGATTAAAGCTGCAAAAGCTCTCCGAACGCGAAATTAAGCTGCGTGTACAAGAAATGTTGGAGCTGGTGAACCTCAAAGGCTTTGAGAAACGCTCCGTCAACAATCTTTCCGGCGGACAGCAGCAGCGCGTTGCCATTGCCCGCGCACTGGTGAACCGTCCTAAGGTGCTTTTACTGGACGAACCGCTCGGCGCATTGGATTTAAAGCTTCGCAAAGAAATGCAGATTGAACTGAAAAAAATCCAGCAGAATCTAGAAATCACATTCGTTTATGTAACGCATGACCAAGAAGAAGCGCTTACCATGTCCGATACGGTTGTGGTGATGAACAACGGCGAAATCCAGCAGATGGGAACCCCCGTGGATATTTACAACGAACCGATTAACGCCTTCGTGGCGGATTTTATTGGGGAAAGCAATATCATCGACGGTATTATGCGCCGCGATTTTTTGGTGGAATTTGCCGGAAAAGAATTTGTTTGCGTGGACAAGGGCTTTGGCAAGGACGAACTGGTGGATGTGGTGATTCGTCCGGAGGATATTAAAATTGTACCGCAGGTAAAGGGTGATATTACCGGCGTGGTGGAAACCGTGATTTTTAAGGGCGTGCATTACGAAATGATTGTGGATGCGCTTGGATATAAATGGACGATTCATTCCACCCAGAGTGAGGGAGAGGGCGCATTAATCGGCATGGCAATCGGCCCG
>DBRO01000078.1:0-1905 GCA_002306005.1 Ruminococcus sp. UBA1366
TTCCAAAGTTCGCCCCATACAAAGCGAATATATTATACCATTTTCTACGTGTCCCGTCAAGGGGTTTGGAGGCATTTCAAAAAAACTTTACGCAAGCCCGCATTTTGCCGGCAAATTCTCCTTAACCAAGCAATGATTCCATTTCCGTAATCAGCCCGTCAAAGCGTTCCAGTGCCGCAGTAATCGGTTCCGCCGTGGACATATCCACCCCCGCGCCCTTTAAAATCGTAATCGGGTCCGCCGAGCGCCCCGCGCTAAGGAATCCCAGATAATCCTTCACCGCCGGCGCTCCCCCTTTCAAAATCCGCTGCGAAAGCGCAATTGCCGCAGCATAGCCCGTCGCGTACTGATACACATAATAATCATAGTAAAAATGCGGAATCCGCGCCCATTCAATCTGGATCTCATCATCAATGACCACATCCGCGCCATAGTAGAATGCATTCAGTTCGCGGTACCTTTCACAAAGTGCCTCCGCCGTCAGCACCTCGCCGCGTTCTGTCATCTCGTTCACCGCAAGCTCAAATTCCGCAAACATGGTCTGCCGATACATCGTCCCGCGGAACTGTTCCAGAAAATAATTGATGAGATACGCCCGCTGCTGCCTATCCTCGGTAATTTTCAGCAGGTGCTCCATTAAAAGCGCCTCGTTACAGGTAGAAGCCACCTCCGCCACAAAAATCACATAGTCGGAATACACCACAGGTTGATTTTTGTTAGAAAGATACGAGTGAATGGCGTGGCCCATTTCGTGTGCCAGCGTAAACAAACTGTCAATCGTCCCATGGTAATTTAACAGCACATAGGGATGAATTTTCGCACCCGCCGAATATGCCCCACTGCGCTTGCCGGCATTTTCGTACACATCAATCCAGCCGTTGTCAAAGCCCTCCCGCAAAATAGCGCGGTATTCTTCGCCCATGGGTTTTAACGCATCGTACACCATTTCCTTTGCCTGCTCAAACGGAATTTTCATCTCCGCTTTTGGCACCATCGGCGTGTATAAGTCATACATATGCAGTTCATCCAGCCCCAGCGCCTTTTTGCGTAAACCCGCATACCGGTGCATGGCGGAAATTTTCCCACGCACTGCCGTAATTAAATTTCGATAAACCTCCGTGGGAATATTCGTGCGGTCCAGTGCAGCTTCCAGCGTGCCGGAATAATTCCGTGCCTTTGCCGCAAAAACCAAACCCTTCACCTGTCCGGCGAGCATCGCCGCCGCCGTGTTTTTAAATTTCCCAAAAGTCTGGTACATCGCATCAAATGCCGCCTTACGTACCCGCCGATCCGCGCATTGCATGAGGGACATATAGCTTGCGTGCGTCACCTTGACCGGCTTGCCGTCCTCACCCGTAATTTCAGGGAATTCCAAATCCGCGTCGCTGAACATGGAGTAAATTTCCTCCGGCGCACTGAGTGCATCGCCAGAAAGCGCCAGCAGCTTTTCCTGCTCCTCCGGCAAGCTGTGCGCTTTTCTGCGGCGAATTTCCGCCAGCGCAATCCGATACTGCTCCAACGCTGGCAATTCCCGATAAAACCCTTCCAGTGTGCCATCCGATATAGAAAGAATCTCCGGCACCTCAAACGCCGAAGCACTGCCAAGTTCCACAAACAGCGGACTCAGCCTGCCCGAAAGCGACTGATAAGTGCTGTTGCGAGTATTTTCGTCCAACCGCCGGTGTGCGTAATTCGCAAGACGATCCAGTAATTCCGTCAGCTCATCATTCAGCTGTAAAAATTCCAATAATCCCGCCGCTGTCTGCGAAATCTTCCCCTTATACGTGGCAATCCGCGCCGGAAATTCCTGCGCGCGGGCAAAATCTGCCTCCCAGTCCGCATCCGTTGCATACAAATCTGTGATTTTCCACTTGTATTTCTCCGCAATTTCGTCCCGTTCCGGCA
>DBRO01000078.1:1987-3812 GCA_002306005.1 Ruminococcus sp. UBA1366
CTGATACTGAACAAAAGCCCGTTGCAATTTATCATCCGCCGGCGAACGCTCCCCATAGCAAGCCTGCTCAAAGCAATCCGTCACGCATGAAATCTCCGTATCAAAGCCCGTCCGCGCACGTTCCAAAACCTGTCCGGCGCTTACCAAAGCCCGTTCATTGCGGGAATACAACAACTTTCGTGCCGCAACAAACAACCGCACCGCGCCCTGCTCCGGCACCGCCTTGCTGCGGGAAATCAGCTTGCCAAGCCTTGTACCAAACACCCGCCATTTCACAACCAACATCCGGATTTTCCCGCGCAGGAGGAACACCGCCAAAGCAATCCCCACTGCCGCCAGTACCGGCAGGATCCATTTCAACGGCAGGTGTAAATTTTCTAAAAATCCGCCGCCGTTTTGGTCGGCGCTGTCCNNGCCTCCGCCGTCGCATCAAACGTCCGCCACCCCACACCGGCAAGATAAATCTCACAAAAAGCGTGTGCATTATTTTGCCGCACAACATAAGTCCCCGCGTCGCTGAGTTCGCCGGCATAAAATCCCGAAACATACCGCGCAGGAAGCCCCGCCGCACGCGCAAGCAACGTCATTGACGAAGCAAAATCCGCGCACACTCCGCGCCGGCTTTCAAGCAAAAAATATTCCGCATCGTTCTGCCATTGCGTGGGCGGAATATAATCCGCATCATAATAAAAGCTGTTTTGCGAAAAGTATGCCATCAAAGCCTCTGCTTTTTCGTAATCGTTCGTACAATTCGCCGTCAACTGCTCCGCAAGCGTTTGGATTTTCGCGGGGATTTCCGCCTCCACCAGCTCCGCATACTGTGTTGCCTCCGCATTGTTTTGAAGCGCCAGTGCTACCAGCGCCGCCTCGTCCGTCCGCTCGTTTTCCGCCAACACAAAGTAGAAGTCCGTTAAAAACGTTTCACTATCCGCCGCATCCTGCGCAATCGCCTCCGCAAGCCGATCTGCCAGTTCCGGCACATAAGTAAACTCATACCGGTCTAAATCATACACTTCGTAATCCCGTGTGCGAAAAATCTCCCCCGAAAGATTCCGGTAGGTCGAAAATCCAAGTGACGGATAACCGGTCGTGTAGAGCGTATTCAGCAAATGAAACGAATGGTACTGATACGATATCACCGTTGCCGTGCTTTGCGCCGCCATATTCGTCCCGAATTCCGGCAAATCCGTCAGCCCGTATTTTTTCGCGAATTCCGCATCCAGCTTTGCAGCATCCGCAACCGCCGCATACCATCCCTGCGGACTGTACACCGCGGCATTGTCCTCCCAGCCGGAACTTCCCTGCGTAATATTGTCATTATCCAGAACCCGCCAGCCCTGCGCCGGCTCATACACATCATACACCTGCTTGCGCAAATAAAGCGGTTCATCCGCCTTGACATAGAACAAAATCTCGTCCGTCAGTTCCTGATAGTAATCCGCACCGGCAACCTCCGCATATGCCCCCATATCGCGGGATTCTTCTCCCCGACTGTTGCGTTGTGCCTGAAATTCCGGCAGATATTTTTCCACCAAATACCCCAAAGGCGGGTCTTTGGGAAACGGCAGCAGCACCGCAATGCCCGCCGTAACCGCTGCCAGCACCGCCGCGGCAATCCCCGCCGTGCGCGCAAACAACGTTTTCGTCCGCAGCCGGTCCGGTTCGCGGCGATAGAACACCGCAATCAGCAAAAACAAGATCACAATCGCCGCAATATAGGAATTTCTCAAATCCTCACCCTGCTGTACATAAAACGCACAGGGAATCAACGTAATCAAAAGCAGCCCGCTCTGCCGGTAGCGCACCTCCGTGAAATAAAAAGACA
>DBRO01000078.1:3959-5956 GCA_002306005.1 Ruminococcus sp. UBA1366
ACAAATAAATACAAAACCGCGCAGGAAAGCACCCACGGATACAGCAAAGCCAGCAGACGTTTGTTCAAAATCCGGTTCATTGCCCATGCGCCTCCGTTCCCGCCTGCGCCGGACGAACAAATTCATACCGCGGCGTAATCATCCACGCATCTTCCGAAACATCTTCCTGCGCACAAACCAGCTGCGCCGCATTGTCCTTCCAATCAGCAAGCGCCTTGTCACAGCATGCGGAAAACAACAAATATGCCCCACCGCTTCTTTGCTCCGGCAAGCGCATTTCCGGCTTTTGCGTAAACTGATACCCCGCAAATGTGTGCCTTAGCGCCTCTGCCTCCGCACGGTCCGCAATCCTCACACTCTGCCATTCACCGTCCCACGCATAAAACAGCGTGCAGTCCATGCTCTGCTCCGCCGCCAAAGCAATCAGCGCCAGCAGTCCCTCCACCACGCGCTCCTCGCGCACAACGGTGTCCTCCTCGGAAAGCCCCTCCGGCGCTTTGCTGTCCAATATAAAAGTCTGTTTGGAAGACGCATAATACTCGTCTTTGCGTACAAAATACGCATCCTTCTTTGCGGAAAGCTTCCAGTTGACCTTTTTTAGCGAATCTCCCGGTTCATACGGGCGATGCTCATACCCCGGCGAACCCCGCAGCCCAAACGGAATCTCCCGCACATCCTCATCCTCGTCCGCCGGAGAAAGCGCACACATCAGCGTCAGCAATTCATTCTGCGGCGGCGTGTAGGGAATCTCCGGCAAAATTCGGCATACAAAATCCGCACCCTCGCGGACAAAATCCGCCTGTACCGTCACCAGTCCTAAAAAATCCGTCACCGTTATGCGGAAAATGCCGCATTCGGCCGTTCCCCAGCGTTTTGTGCGGTATTCACAAAGAACCTCCCTGCGTTGACGGGGTGCTAACAAAAATCGCTGCGCCTCAAATTCCAAAGGCGCAAACCGCGCCGAAGTGCAAAATTCCACCGTAACAAATGCCGCAGAAAACCAACCCATGTTCGTTACCGCCGCCGAAAAAGGCACCGTATCGTCCTTTTCAAATACTTCCGTGTGCAAAACCGCTGTGTAGGAAACCGCCAGCCTGCGCCGCAGTAACACCGCCGAGGCAACAGAAAGCACGGCAGCAATTCCTAGAACCGCCGCCAGTAAAAATCCCAGCCTGCCATCAAAAAACAACCCATATATAACAGCAAGCATCTCTGTCAGCACAAAAGCTGCCCATGTTTTTGCTTTCATAAAAAAATCCTATCGCCTATGCCTGCACCGGCACAGGAACCTGTCCGGCAATCGCCGCAATCGCTTCTTCATTGTTCCGGTACTGCGCCCTGCCCTTGGGCGAAAGAATCAGCCGGTGCGACAAAACGCACCCCGCCATTTCCTTCACATCATCCGGCGTGGCAAAATCCCGTCCGGCAAAAAACGCGTGCGCTTTCGCCGCCTTGTTCAGCGCAATGCAAGCGCGCGGACTAAGCCCCAGCGTCAGCAAATCATTTCCCCGCGTGCGCGCGGCAATTTCAATGATATAGCGCTTCACCGGCTCTGCCGTAAATACCGCCGCCGTACCCGCCTGCAAAGCCTCTACCTCCGCCAGCGTAACCACCGCCGGCAAGGGTTCCACCTTTGTCCGGTGCTCATCATTTTCAAGAATTTTCAACTCGTCCGCCGCCGCAGGATAGCCAATGGAAAGCTTCATTAAAAACCGATCCATCTGCGCCTCCGGCAAATGATATGTCCCATAGGTTTCCACCGGATTTTGCGTGGCAAGCACCATAAAAGGCTTGGGCAAAGGATACGTGTGTCCGTCCAGCGAAACCTGTCCCTCCTCCATGACTTCCAGCAAGCTGGACTGTACCTTTGGGGAAGCGCGGTTAATCTCATCCGCAAGCAAAAAATTACACATTGCCGCACCCGGACGGTATTCAATTTCCCGCGTCTGCGGATGAATCATCGAAAACCCCGTAATGTCCGAGGGCATCACGTCCGG
>DBRO01000078.1:6002-7167 GCA_002306005.1 Ruminococcus sp. UBA1366
GCCGCAATCACGCGCTCCACCACATCGCGCTTCCCTACAATCGACTGTTCCACCGCGCTTGTAATCCGCGAAATTGTTTCATTCATAGCGTTCACGTTTCCTTCATCAAAAATAAAGATTTTACTTTATTGATTATAACAAAATTCCCCCGCTCTGTCAAACAAATTCCACAATGCAGCGCCACCCCATTCTTTTCATGTCCATAAAAAAGAGCACCCCGAAGGCTGCTCCTAAAATGCGTTTTGGTTTGTCCACACCCATGTTTTGTTATCGAACTTCAAGCACCTGAAGCCCATCAACCAAACAGACTCACACCAGCCTATGCAAGAGGCACCTTCTCCAGCACGCCCTTGTCCATTTCGCAAACCGTATCGCACAGCACGGAAATATCCTCCGCCGAATGCGATGCAATCAGGATGGTTTTGCCCTGCTCGCGGAAAGATTTCAGATACTCCCGCATATCTGCCACGCCGTCCTTGTCCAAGCCGTTCATCGGCTCGTCCAAAATGAGAATCTCCGGGTTTTCCATAATCGCTTGCGCAAGTCCCAGCCTTTGGCGCATACCAAGCGAATATTTTCGCACAGCAGCAAAAGCACCACAATGCCCACGGATAAATATGCGTAGGAATACCGCGCCCAGATACGACAGCACCATCATGACAAGCTTGAGAATTTGCCCCGTCAGCCATGTGGAACGCCCAATTCGCACGATATAAAACAGCGTGTAGGAATTGATTTTTGGGAAATCGCTGATGAGCGTTATGAACACCACGGGAAGAATCAGCAGGATAATTCCCGAATTGGCAACCGCGATGAACGGCTCAAATAGGTTCAGCTGGCTGTTCATATCATCAGCGTTGGCGAGCAAGGGAGAAACTGCATACTGATAAATAAACACCGCCATTGCCGGTATCAGAATCATGCGCGGACTGAAAATCCAGCGCTTGACTTCCAGAAAAGCAAAGTGCAGGCTTCTTTTGAAACTGAATTCACTCACCGCGGTCCAACCTCCTTTGCATGATAAGCGTGAAGGCAATGCCGCATAACAGCACAGCGCCCCCGTTTATCAAAAGAATTTGCGTGCGGAAGTCCGAAAAGCCAATCTGGGAAATGCTGTCGGACTCGAACACGCGGAGCTTGGCGTATTGCGTATAGTCAAATTTAC